>NZ_CAHJXA010000005.1 GCF_903644135.1 Sphingomonas bacterium
GGGCGTGCTGACCAGCCGGCTCAACGGCCTCGCCGCGATCGCCGCGGCGCTGGCGGGACGGGTCCAGCTCACCCTCGACCCAACCGAGCGCCATGGCTTCGAATATCAGAGCTGGCTGGGCTTCTCGCTGTTCGTCGCCGGCGCGACGCGCGAGGTCGGTCGCGGCGGCACCTATACCGTCGTGCACGAGAGCGGCGCGGAGGAGGTTGGGGTCGGCTTCTCGGTCTACGCCGACGCGCTCGCCGCCAACCTGCCCTCGCCCGAAAGGCGGCGGCTGTTCCTGCCGCTAGGCACGCCCGCGGACATAGGCGAGGCGCTGCGCCGCGACAGTTGGGTGACGGTGGCGGCGCTGAGCGAGGGCGATACGCCCGAGGCACAGCTGGCGACCCATGTCTGGCGCAACGGCGCGGCCGAACCGCGATGACGCAGACCCTCCTCGCCATCGCCGGGGTGAGCAAGCGCTACCCGTCCGGGCTGGCCGCGCTGGAGTCGGTCGACCTCGACATCCGGCGCGGCGAGATCTTCGCGCTGCTCGGCCCCAACGGCGCGGGCAAGACCACGCTGATCAGCATCATCTGCGGCACGGTGCGGAAGACCGCGGGGACGATCACCCTCAACGGCCGCGACGTCGTGCGCGACTACAAGGCGGCGCGCGCGGCGATCGGGCTGGTGCCGCAGGAGGTCGCGGTCGACATCTTCGCCACCGTGCTCGCCACCGTCACCTTCAGCCGCGGGCTGTTCGGCCGCAAGCCCGACGCCGGCTACATCGAGCAGCTGCTGCGCGACCTGTCGCTATGGGAGAAGCGCGACAGCCGCATCATCGAGCTTTCGGGCGGCATGAAGCGGCGCGTGATGATCGCCAAGGCGCTGAGCCACGAGCCCGAGCTGTTGTTCCTCGACGAGCCGACTGCCGGCGTCGACGTCAACCTGCGCCGCGACATGTGGACGCTGGTCCGCCGCCTGCGGGAACGCGGCGTCACCGTCATCCTCACCACGCATTATATCGAGGAGGCGGAGGAGATGGCCGACCGGGTCGGCGTCATCGACCGCGGCCGCATCCTGCTGGTCGAGGACAAGGCGGCGCTGATGCGCAAGATGGGCAAGCGGCAGCTGACGTTGGTGCTGACGACGCCGCTGGCGGCGGTGCCGGGCGAACTGTCCGACTGGCCGCTGGAGCTGGCCGACGAGGGTCGCCGCCTGATCTACCGCTTCGACGGCGAGAGCGAGCGGCCGAGTGACCGGGGTGCGCCGGCGCTACTCGCCCGGCTCGGCGAGCTGGGCATCGCCTTCACCGACCTCGACATGACGCGCAGCTCGCTGGAGGACATCTTCGTCGACCTGGTGGAGCGCGCGGCGTGAGCGTCAATCTCGCCGGCGTCTGGGCGATATACCGGACCGAGATGGCGCGGACACTGCGCACCGTATGGCAGAGCATCGCCACCCCGGTCATCACCACCGCGCTGTATTTCATCGTCTTCGGCGGCGCGATCGGCTCGCGGATGCAGCAGGTCGGCGGCGTCGGCTATGGCGCGTTCATAGTCCCGGGGCTGATCATGCTGACGCTGCTCACCCAGAGCATCTCCAACGCGTCGGTCGCGATCTACTTCCCCAAGTTCACCGGCACCATCTTCGAGATCCTGTCGGCACCCCTGTCCTATGGCGAGGCGGTGGCGGCCTATGTCGGCGCGTCGGCGACCAAGTCGGTGGCGATCGGGCTGATCATCCTGGTCACCGCGACCTTCTTCACCGACGTGCGCATCCTGCATCCCGGCTGGATGGTCGCATTCCTGATCCTGACGGCGGTGGCGTTCAGCCTGTTCGGCTTCATCATCGGCATCTGGGCGAAGAATTTCGAGCAGCTAGCGATCATTCCGTCGATCATCGTCACGCCGCTGACCTTCCTGGGCGGCGCGTTCTACTCGATCGACATGCTGCCCCAGCCATGGCGCACGGTCAGCCTGTTCAACCCGGTCGTCTATCTGGTCAGCGGCTTCCGCTGGAGCTTCTACGGCATCGGCGATGTCGGCGTCGGCGTCAGCCTGGCCTTCACCGCTGCGTTCATGGCGGCGTGCCTGATCCTGCTATGGTGGATCTTCCGCACCGGTTGGCGGCTCAAGCCCTGATCGTGGTGCCCGGCGATCGATGGGATAATCGGACCCGCTAAGACCCATTCCGTATTTGTCTCGTGCAGAGAGTGAATCTGACGAAAGACCCACAGGGTCAGACCCACTTACGACACCGGCAGGCTCCTCGAAACCCACTAACGATTTTGCCGCCCGCTTCCCCCCCGTCCGGGAACGCGGGATGCAACGAACTGGTGTGGTGCGGTGTCCGTAGGCGGCCGCGTTCGTCGCTCTCACGAAGCGTCCACGCGCGTGGCTTTGCCGATGCCGCCCCATGCGCTCCGGCTTTGCCGACGCGGATCGTAAGGGTTTCGCATGGCTTTCCGCTAGTCTCCGACCTGGCGGCGCCGTCCGGCGAAGGACACCGAAGCTGCTGACACTGACGTGATGGCGGATCGGCACGTCACGTTCGTCGACGCGCAGGCCGCGCAATTGACGAGGTGTGCGGGGCACGCGAAGTATCTTACACCCTGCAAGTTCGGCTTCTGGCTAGTTCACGTCGTCCGCTTTGGAAGCAGTCGCGATTGCCTACGCGTCGCGGGCCCCACCTTTCAGCTACGCTGCTTCGGAAGCGGCGGTCTGATTTTCCATCGCCATCTCGACCTCCGCGCGGCACCAACCGAGGTGGCCCAGTCGAACCAGCCGATCCGGGCCGTTCAGGATGGCGGGCCTTTGCTTCCTTCCTTGGCCCCACCGAACGAGGATCTCGCTGCCGGATATGACGTGCAACGAGAGCGCGACCATGGCGGCCCGGTCGAAGCCGCCATCGACCGGTTTCGGCGTCTCCGAAGAGCCGACCGCGCGACTGAATACCGTGGGTTCGGCGTTCAGCAGCCGCTCGGCGTCACGCCCGTTGATCCGCGGGTCGAACGCGAAGGCGCGTCCCGGGTCGGGTGCGAAGACCATCGTCGCGAGCCTGCCGACGTCCGCGCTGGCGATGGCGACGCGGTTCATCAGGGGATCGCCGCGAATGAGGTCGAGCGTGAACGACAGGCAGCCGGACAACATGGCGGCGATGATCGGTCCCCAAGGTTTCTCGCGACCGCCGATCGTCATCAGCGCCCGATGTATCGGGATCGGATCGGCGACGGAATTGCTACGCTTCTCCTCAAGCCTCGTGATCAGGAGATCCAGGCTGGACCGACGTATCCGTCGCCGCTTCAGAGCAGCGAGCACGGTCTCATCGTCAATGGGCGTGATTTCGCCGACGCTGCACAGCTGTTCTATGCCGTGGTGCCCGATGCCGATGCGATTCGCCCCGGCGACGAGGGCGACGCCGTCCGCAAGCAGGGCGCCGATATGCTGGAAGTCCGCGGGATCGAACAGCTGATGCCGGTGGATGGTGCCGCCGTCGGATATCGGTCGCGCCGAAGCGTGTGCCCGGATTCGGCCAAACGTCTTCTCGGAAACGCCGAGGCTGCGGGTCATCTCGGCCGCGTTCGCCACGGACGGCATAACGGCCCGGACGGCTGCCCTCGCCGAGCGGACCAGGGCCGGCGCCGCCGCGTCTACCGCAGCCTTTACGGAAGGCCAGACGTTCCTTTTCGCGGTGATCCCGCGCGTGGCGGTGGCCAGCGCAACGTCCGCGTCGACGCAGCTGAGCCTCCGGCCGGCCAGTGCGGAATGCAGGCTTTCGGGCCAGGCGGTGAGGGCGGCGGAGCCGGCGGCGAGGATCGCCAGCCGTGTCTCGACGGGTAGCCGCTTGGCCTCGTTCCGCGCGTCGAGGCCGTGCTTCTCGAGCACGCATCCCATGCGCCAACCGAGTTCGAAGGCGGCTCCGCGGTCGAGCCCGCGAAGCGGCTCGGGCAGATTGGCGGCGGCTGCGGCGTGGCGCACCGGGTCGGGGTGGACCAAGTCGGCCATCAGGCGCGTGGCGTGCATTCGCTCCTCGCCGACGTATTCCGGGTTGTGGCCTCTCAGGTCTGCTCCACACCCGCCGCAGCGCTCGATCTCGATCGTCGCCCAGCCGAGCGCGGCGTTGCAGCCGGGACACCGGTCGACGAGCAGGTCGCCGCCGATCGGGCAGTGGGTCACGAGTCCGTGGTGTGCGAGGGCGGAGTGCAGGCGGCTCGCCGAGAGCCAGGAGAGGGCGAGCCGGCGCGGTCGGGCGACGAGGTCGTAGCGGGGGACGGTCGCGCCGTGGAACGCCACGCCGGGAAGCGTGTCGGTTATCTGGATCGGGCGGTAGCGGCGCGTCTCGACTTCGTGTCTCGGCAGGCGGGCGGCATGGGCGAGCCGCCCGAAGTCGACGTCGTCGCGCAGCGCGAGGTTCACATATGCGTGCACGAGGGGAGTGGAGGTCATGATGATGGGATTGATGCTCGACAGGTGGTCCCGCCTGGCGACCCGGCAGAGGAGTCCCATCAGGCTCTCCCCGACCTCGGCCTGGATCGCCAGACTCACGCGCGGCCCGGTTCGCGGCGCTTGGTCTGTGCGGCAAATCGCACAGGGGCATTGGTCCGCCAGCCGGTCGAGCTCGGCCTGACGTGCGGGCTTGAGCTTGCGGCCGCCTCTGTCGAGGTCGGCGGCGATGTCGTGCGCGGAGTCAGTCACGCTTCGCGCTCGTGCCGAAGCGGAACGGGTCGTGCGCCACCAGCTTCTGGGCGACGGCCCAGGTGGTGCTGGCGTTTGAGAGGTCGCACAGCTCGATCGCGTCCGCGCCGCGCAGGAACGCGCGGCGGCCCGCGACCTGCAGGAGAGTGACGACCCGCCCGAGGTAGCCGCTGGAGACGGCCATCAGGCAGTCCAGCGCGCGCTGATCGGCCAGGCATTCGCTCGTCTTGAACAGTTTGAGTTTGACCAGCGCCACGTCGTATTTCCCGACGAACTTCGCGAAGAGGCGCTGCTGGGCCGGGTTGGCGAGATTGAGCGGCTGGATGTCGCACGGCTCCAGCAGACGGTGGCTCAGCTGCTTGTTGGATTCTAGGAGCGTCCGAGCGTCCTCGTTCCCGAATAGCCCGAGGCCGACCTGCGCGTCGGAGATGAAGCGCTTGATGACGTCGGTCGGGGCGGAGAAGCCCTTGGACCGGTATCCGGCGTGCTGCACCTCATCGATGATGAGCAGGACGGTGCCGTGCCGCTCGAACGCCTCGTAGGCGCTGCGGCGCAGCCCCTCCTCGTCCTTCGAGCTGGCGAAGCCGTCTCCGTAGGCGGACAGGATCGTCGTCCAGAACCGGCGCGACGTGCACGCCTGTTCCAGCTCGATGCGGACGATCGGCTTGGTTCCGGCAGGGTATGTCCCGCGCCGGGCGACGATGCGGGCGAACTCGTCCGCCGACGAGCTCTTGCCGGCATAGCTCTCGGCGGCGTTTCGGACGCCGGTCTGGTGGACGCCCTTGCTCCCCAGCGCGATGACCATGTCGAGCGCCCTGAAGACGCCGACGTGGTTCGGGTTGTGGACAAAGATCGACCGGACGATCGGGATCCGCAACTTCAGCGCCGCCAGGTTGGCGGGGGTCTGCTGCGGGTCGGGGTTGCCGGTCCGCGGGAGGATTTCGCCGGGCGCGAACGCACCCGGCGAATTGGTCGGGGCCTGCTTGCTGGCCGGGGTCTTTTTGGCGGTCATCACTTGTATTCCTCGTCGCCGGCCTGGTCGTCGTCGACGGGCGGCATCTCCACGATGGGGTCGGTGCCGCCGAAGGCGGGTGTGTGGTCGTCGCCGTCCTGCGCTTCCTCGTCCGCCGGCTCGGAGCCGTCAGCCGCTGGATTGGCCCCGCCGAAGCCGGGGCGGCTCGGCGCGCGGTCGAAGTCCTCGCGATCGTGGGCCGGAACCTCGTGCTCGATGATCGGGCCCATGCCGTCGTGCCGCGGTTCCGCCTCGGCGTAGACGACCTCGGCTGCCGGCGCTCCGGCCGCATCCGCGCCCATCATCCGGGCCATGGCGCGGCGTTCGCGGGCGTCCATGTCCGGGAAGGCATCCCGGATCGTCCGGTTCAGCTCGTCGCGGGCGGGGAGCCGCTCGGCAACGGTGTTGAACGCGAGCGACTGCCGCTTCGACCAATCCTGGATCTGGCGGTGCTGCCACAGGGTCAGGCCGGCCGCGTATTCCTCCTGCGTGTTCGTCAGGCGCACCCAGTCATCGCCGACGAAGACCTGGATGTGCAGCATGTCTTCCGGATTGTATTTGATCTTGGTCGTAATACCGACGGTCGCGTCGAGCCGCGTGGCGTGCGGTTCGCTCGCGCCGAGCTTTCGGATCACCTCATCGACGCCGTCCTTCCACTGCATGCCGAACATGCGAACGCCGCCGTTGGCCGTGACGCGCTTGCCGTGGACGGTGACCCCGGTGACGATGTCGAACCGGCGTTCGTCGAGGATCATGTCGCGGCCGTGGGCGAGGGCGCTGCGCTGCCACTTGTCGAGCGGGGCGGCGTCGATCCCGGAGTGGTGGCTGATGTGGTAGAGGTAGAGGAACTCGGCGATCAGCGCCTTGAGCTCGGTTATCGTGACGATCGCCTCCGCGGTCGGGTCGATCCCGAGCTTGCGCAGGATCGACGGGTCGAGCGTGGCGCCCGGCAGCTTGTCGATCAGGAAGGTGTTGAACGTGCGGAAGAACCGCTCGATCATCGCCTTGTGGCGGGGCGCCTTCACCGGCGTGAGCTCGTGCGTGATGCCGAGGTCGAGGAGCATCTCGCCGAAAGCGGGCGCGATGTAGTTCGTGCCATTGTCGGTGACGATCCTGCTCGGCTTGCCGTTAAGCGTGGTGAGGCCGGGATACCGGGCGCGCCGGTCGGGCCGGACGTCGAGCTTCGGCGCGTTCGCCATGCGCAGGCACTGGGCGGCGGTCTGGACGGTGGGCGGCTGGAAGCCGACGGTGAGTCCCAGGACGACGCGGCTGTGAACGTCCATCAGCACGCACAGGTAGGGCCGGCCGGCGATCATGCCGCGGTCGGCGTCGAGACAGGTCACGAGGTCGACGACGGTGTCGTCCATCATCGCGACCATGAGGATGCGCGACGCGTTGATCCCTCTACCCGACCCGTCGTATTTGCGGCGCGCGGCGTCCTCGCCGAACTTTTCGGCGTAGGTGTCCCGGCATTCCATCTCGGACACGCGCCGGCGGATGGTTTCCTTGCCCGGCATGTCGAGCTGATGTTCGTCCGTGCCGGTCCGGCGCAGGTTCTCGGCGGTGACGCGCGTCACCACCGCCGCCAGCACGTCGACGTGCTTGACGCCGCGGTTGGCCCAGTAGCGCGGGCGCTCCTCTTGGATGATCGCCTCGACGGCAGGATCGAGCCGCGTCTCGCGCGGCACGCGGCCCGACATGCTCATCATGTCGGTCAGCTCGATCGTCTCGGTGCGGCAGCGGCCGAACCAGGTGCGGACCGTCTCGGTGAGCGGACGTTCGCCGAACTCCGCCACCATGTCAGCGTCCCAGATCTTGTCGATCACCGCACTGAGGTTGGGGTCGCTCTGACCGACGTTGCGCTCGAGCAGGCCGAGCATCAGGCGGAGGCGTGCGGCGGCGAACGGATCCTTCGCCATGATCTCCTCACGGTCGTGCAGCGACGCCACCTTACGCGCCGGGGCGACCGGGCCGTTGGCGTCGGCTACCTTGCGCATGCCCGCCTGTAGTTCGCGCTCGAGCCATCCCTTGTCGGGCATCGTCATCTCGCCCGTCTCCTCGTCCTCGACCCGGTAGGTCGCGCCGCTCGGGAGCGTGATGACGTGGAGGAGCTCGTCGCAGAGTTCGCGCTCGATGAGCAGCTTGACCCCGCTGGTGGTGAGGAAGGTGGAGCCGAGGACCCCGTTGATATCGGAACGCGTGAAGTGCTTCATGATGTTTCTCCTGGCGCGGCGGTGCCGCGCCTGTCGTGGTGGGTGCATCGGACGACGGGATCGTCGCGAGCACCGGGGGGCCACGGCAGCCGGGGGCACGGGCGGGGCAGGGCACGTCCGTGCTGCGATTGAGGGCGGCAGGGCAGGCCTTCACCGCCGGATGCTCGGCATGGCGAGCGGGAGCGGGGGCACGGCGCGGCACTCGCTGCGGTCGCCGAGCCTGGCGTCGAGGTCGATCTCGACGACGCGGCGGACCATGAGCGCGTAGGCCATCGAGCGGCCGTTGACCGGGTGCAGGATGGCGGCGAGGTTGCCGAGGGCAATGGGCCCCTTCGCGAGCGTGGCGGCGGTTCGGGCCACGAGGTGGTCGGGAACGTGAACGAAGCGGACGCCTGGACCTCGTCGACGTTCTCGCGGCGCCGGGCCGACCCGGCGTGGGCTAGGACATACCTCTCGTATCCGTAGCCCATCGCGTCGGCGATGACCTGGCCGAGGAATGTCTGCCTGCGCCCGTCCTCGGTGCGGAACCCGGCCCAGTCGCGCTTGGCGTCGATCAGCACGCGGGTGCCGTCCGAGCGAAGGTTGGCGAAGTCGGGGATGTGGACGTGCCAGCCGTCCTCGAGCAGCACCTCGCCGCGGCACGGCTGGGCGATGGCGTCGACGATCTCGACCTCCACCTCCTCCTGCGGGATGCGAGCCAGTTCGGCGCCGGCCTCGCCGAAGCGGGCGCGCCGTGTCTTCCTCGACGGATAGCCGCCGGTGCGGACCGTCTTGCGGCCGGTGATCTGCCCGCGCAGCTGGTCGCGATCGGTGGAGCGGACGATGACGACCTTGTGAACGCGGGGTCCGTCGAGGCGGTCGGGGTTCCAAGGTCTGTTGGCTGACCCGGCCGGCGAAGCCGGCCAGTCCCACTGGGCAGGGGACGGCAGCGGGCGACCGATCGGCGCGCCGGTGTGAAGGGGGGGCATCTGCTTCTGGCTCCATGCGGAGAGAGCGTGCGTCGGCGTTCCGCCGACCGCAGGGCACGGTCTCGGTTAGACCGGGCCTGCGACCCGGATCGGGGCGCGCAGATGCGCGCCCGATGTCGGGATCGCCGCCGCCCCGCCTCAGGCGGGGACGGCGGTCGTCGTCAGATGCTGATCAGGTGCCACCCCGTGATCATGCGGGTGCGCTCATCCATATCCATGGCGACGGTGGGCAGGATCGGCGAACCGTCGGGACGGCTGATGAGCGTGTTCAGCACCGCGACCTCGGCGTGGGTCAGCCTGTTGGCGCGGCGGAAGCTCCGGCCGGTCAGCACGCGGTCGGGATTGAACAGTGCGCCGCGTGAGAGGCTCGCGCGCCCGCGGGCCTTCATGGCCTTGTGGCCGTTGCGGTCCTCGGTGTTGCGCGACATGCGGTGGGTCTTCATCGGTCGGGTGTCTTTCCAAAATCAGTTTTGTCGGGAGAAGTGTCGTCGGGCCGGGCCTTCAGGACTGGCGGATGGCGACGCCGGTCGGCGGCAGGATCAGGGCCGTCATGCCCACTCCGGGTCGATGCCTGTTCCATGGACCGGATGTGTCGAGTGGCTTCGGCGGGGCCCCATGTGCGGGACGAAGTGGTCGGCGTAGGCTCCGGCGGGTGCCTTGCGCATGGCGTATCGTTTCCTGCGATGATGCTTGCTGCTCATGTCATTCTCTTTTCGGTGGCTGGTGACCGGCATGCGGTTGAAGGGGTGCGTGTGGTCGAAGGGGGGATGCGCGGGGTTGGTCGTGACCGGGCGGCTTACGGGGGTGCCTGGGCGGAGGCGGTCGCCACGCTCACGCCTTCGGTATCCCGTCGCGGCGCTGCGCGACCCGGACGACGCCCTGCTGGAGCTTGCGGGGGCCGTGCCGACGCATCCCGGCCCGGCGGGCCTCGGCGGCCATTACCCTCCTGAAGACCGTCAGGATCTTTGCTTCGATTTCAAACATTTCGATCATCGTCTTAGTTCTCACGGCAGATTGACTAATCGTGATGTGGTCGCGAATGTTGAATGGCGCAAGCGATATTTTAGTCATAGCGTCGTGAAATCTTGTGGAGTTTTGAAGTTAAGTATCGTAGGCCGCGGAAATGGCGGGTGGCGGGAAAGGCGCGTTAAGGACGAAAGGTGGGCCGGGCAGCCGGAGCGCGGCCGCGGACGCGTCTCTCCGAGAGCCGGATGCTGGCGAATCGGCCACGGTCGCGGCGGAAGCGGCCGGATCGGCGATCCCCAAAACGGACGTCCCCGACTCGCCGGTCGATCTGGAGGCGCTTCTAATGCGGCCGCCGTCCGAGGAGGAAACGCGGTCGTGGGCTGTGCTGTCACCCGTGCTGCGCAGGCGGGCGGTCGACCGCGTCGTTCTGCTGCGGCGCTGGTGGGGCGAGCGCGACGGGCTGACCGCGAAGGAGGCGGCCGCGATCGCGGGCGTGATCCCCAACCGCTTCTACCAGATGGCGTCCGCGTGGAAGCGCGCGCCGGGCCTCGCTGCGGTGGGTGCCTTCGCGGGGACGCCCGCGCCACGCCCCCCCCGCATACATCCCATCGTCAACGCCTCCCTGCAGGCGAACGTGGTGCGGGTCGTGGCCGAGGGCGGCGGCAAATCGGTCGAGGCGATGCGCCGGCGCCTGGAGGAGCTGGTCGCCGCCGACCTACGCGACCGCCCCTCGACCGCGGTCGACGGGTCCGTCGCGGAGCTGGCGGTCCCCTCCCCGACGATATTGCGCGCGGTCGTCACCCGCGAGCTGAACCGGGTAGGCGAGGCGCAGCTGCTGGGCGAGTCGATCGCGATGGATTGCTGCCCGACGACGATGCGGTCGCCCGAGGGCATCCCCTGGGCCCTGTTCGCCATCATCGACCGCGGGACGCTGCGGATTCTTGGCACTTCCGTGGGATCGCTCGACGAAAGTGTGGAGGGTTATTCGCTCGCCGCCAGACGCGCGCTGGTCCTCCTTGCCCCCGGCGCGCCCGTCATGGGGCCCTGGGCGCGCCGCACCCGGCGCGTCGACATGGTCGTCGGCGAGGACGGCCCCGCTTGCGAAGCGCTGATCACCCGCTACGCGCAGGTCGGGGGTGCCATCGAGTTCAAGCCCGTGACGCGCCCGAGAAGATTCGGATCGCTGCTGCGCAGGTATCTCGGCGACCGGATGGGCCGCGTGGATCTCCGGCCCGGCTGGGCGGCGTCGCCGCCGCCGCCGATGTCGGATGGCGACGAGACGTTCGCGCGGTGGGATGCCTTGGCGCGCGCGGACTTCGAAATGCTGGAATGGAACAGGACGAAGGTGATCGAGCGTGCGGCCGCTGGCGAGGTGCGTCCGCCGGACGACCTCGTGGCGCTGATCCGCCTCCTAGTCGGCTTCGGGGGGATCGACACACGAGGATCTCGCTAGCCGCGCCTGCGGGCGTTGTGCGCCGCGACCGCCAGGTCGACCGCTGCGACGGCGTCGGCCGGCGACAGCGGCCTCCATGGTCCGGGCGCCCGCGTCGCATGGCCCCGGTGCCGGATCGGGATGCTGTCGATGTAGCTGCCGAGCATGGTCGACAGAAGCGTCGAGCGGCTCGAGACTTCGATGCGTGCGTCTTGCGCAATTACGAGGGGAGGCGGAGCGGCATTCGGCTCATCGCCGACAGCGTCCTGATCGACGGCGTCCTGATCGACGGCGCCCTGATTGACGGCGCCTTGATTGACGGCGTCGGCGAGAGGGGCGGCGACGAGGATCCGTCCACCAGCTCGCGCAGCCAGGTCGCCCAGAAGCGTGCGCGCCTCCGCCACGACGTCCTCACCGATCACCATGCGATGGCCGACGATGATCCCGCCGGGCCGTTCCACCGCGAGGACGAGTTCGGGCGCATCCACGGTCCCGCCGTTCAGGGCCACCGGCAGGAGACAGCTGACCACCGCGACGGCGACGTCGTCGGCTTTGCCGGTCGTCCCGCCTGTCGACGACTGGCGCGCGCGCATCATCATCTTGTGAACCAGGCCCGAGGACGGCGGTGTGACGTCCGCTGCGGCGCATTCGGATCGGACCTCGGCGAGCACGTCGGTGAAGCGCGCCTCCGTCCCCCGCGCGTCGATCACGCGGGTTATGATTGCCTGCGCCGCCGCGGCGATCGCTTGCGCGTGCCGCGTATCGCCGCGCCGGGTGGAGTGGCCGCTCACGAGCCGGGCGTCCCGGTGCCGCTTCCATGTCGCGACAAGGCGGTAGAAGTGCGACACGGTCGTTCCCATCCGCGCGGCCGCGGCTAGCGCCTCGTGGCGTGGGTGCCGCCCGTTCGCGCACCACGCGCGCAGGATCGCGACGCGCTCGCGCGTCTCTGCCCAGTGGACCGGGTCGATGCCGGCCAGATCGACGTCCGCTGTGGTCGCCGCTTCCTCAATGGATGTGGTTGTCACGGGCGTGCGCCTCCGGCCGGGCGCGACGCGCCCGTTTTCGATCTCGTTCATTTCGTTTTTCCCTTTTTCGGAACGGTCGGGTGATCGCCGGCCATCGGGCCGGACCGGGCTGCCTCCCCGCGCCGACCGACGCATGCGGCACCGGTCGTCCGCGGATGTCGCCGCCGTGCCGTTCTCATGATCGGCAGCCGGTCCTTGGCGCGGCTGTCATGCGGCGGGGCGATCCCGGCCGCGGTCTACCGAGGTTTCCGGGCGTCGGGTCTATGGCGTCGGGAATGCTGCACTCTGGTGGGCACTGCCGGGAGCGCCGCACCTGCTCATGCTCAGCGGACGGTCGGCCTTCCGCGGTTGTGGATCGCGATGGCGCCGGCGACCGTCAGTTCGGCATCGTCCATCGAGACCGGTCTTGATGCGCGAGCGGAGGACATTCCCCCGAAGCGGTGGAGGATGCGAAGTTCGCCTATCTGGTTGCCGAGACAGGTGGAGAGGTTGCTGTTCGTGGCCGAGACGATCACGGCGCCGGGTTCGGCGGTCTTGAGCACGTCGAGGTCGACCTTCAGCCGGCGGTCCACGACGACCGTCCGTCAGTGCCTGGACCCGAGTGCCTCGCCGACCGTTTCCATTGCTGCGGCGTCCAGCCCGAGGTCGGTGACGAGCTGGTAGGCGGTGATCACGCGTTCGGGAACGCGGACGGCGAGCAGAAGATGGGGCGCCTGGCACGTTCCGCCCGTGGTGGCGACGGGCACCTGCGGCGACGTCCACGCCACCAGCAGTTCGGGTTTGGCGCCACGACCGGACGCGGCTTCCTGGGCGCGGGTCAGCTGCTGGTGCACGGTGCCCGTCGAAGGTATCGGCATGCAGGCGGCGACGCAGCGCCGCTTCGCCTGGCTCTCGATCGCTTCTGCGTGACGCCGAGCAGGGTGGGGTCGCGCTTGTCGGCCCAGGACTGGGCGAGCCGGCGGAACCGCAGGGAGACTCCCATCCGGGCGGCGAAGCTCCGGGCGCCGCCGACGACGCCCCGCCCGCTCCGGTGGTATTCGTCGAACAGCCTGATGCGGCGACGCGCCTCCTGATGTCGCGTCGGGTCTATGCCCAACAGATCTATGTCGTCCATTTCACTTGTCTCTTCTGTATTTGCCCTTGCGACCCGAAGCGTCGCTGGTCCTTCTCCTTCTCGTGCCGCGTGGAGGCTGGAATCGACGATCCGGTGTCCGCGTCGAACCGCACTGTCTCACCGTCGCTTGCCCCGCCAGCGGCGGCTGCCTTTTCCAGAAGGTCACGCTATTCGATCACCTTCACGCCCGTGGCGCTGCGCGCTGACGTCAACCTCTTGGAAACGAGGTGTTCGCTATCGTCGTGGCCGAGGGAGAAGAGGAATGCAGGCATTCAGGATAGACCTGGACGGCGTGACCGAGGTTGATCTGGCGGACGACTTCTTAGTGGCGTCGGGCGTTATGTGGGATTATTTCGAACTCGACGCCAAGCATGTGGTTTATGTTGACGACATGGGTATGTTTGCCGAGCGTGTCGATCTCGCGAGCGTGGGCCCGAATCGCGCCACGCCTCTACCGGCCTATGTGCTGGGTGTGGATGGCGAGGACACCGTCGGCGCGACGATGTCCTTCGCGGATGTCCGCGCGCTGGTTCCCAACGTCAGACCCGGCGCGAAGCTGAGCTTCAGCGTGTCCAACGGCTAGGGGCTGACGGGCACCGGCCGATGGCGATGGCCGGACGTGTCAGCTCCGCGGGGAGCGGATGCGACCGCCGTCGCATTCTCATTACTCTCACGACAATCTCCGTTGCCAACCGATGTCCGTGCTGAGAACCGTCCCGGTCCGATGGATCAGTTCAGCCGGTGCCGCCGCGGATGCCACTGGTCCCGTCGGCGTCGGCCGTTAAACCCGCTCATTGAGGGAGGGGTTCGATGCCCAGGCAATACAGCCACACCGAGTGCTTCGAGTTCTTCGGGACGGTGCCGCGCAACACGCGCTGGAGCTGGTCCGGCCGCAGCGCCGACGGGAAGGATGTGTCGGTCACGCTGTGGCAGGACCGCTTCGACGAGAAGGGCCGCGTCTATCGCAGCTGGAAGACCGACCGGCCCGGCGAGTGGAAGTCGAGGCCGGGCTTCGTCGAGCTGATCGAGAACCTGGCGGTGGCGCGCGACGACGCCAACGGCTTGGTCCACGTCATCTTGGCGCAGGCGCGTGACAAGGACGTGTCGCCGCGGTCGATCGCACGTTGCTTCCCGCAGCCGAAACTCAAGATGCGCGTGGTCGAACTGGACGAGGACGAGGGCACGTTCGTGCTGGAGCGGGTGGACGTTTAGGCTCAGGACTCGTTGATCACAGCCAGAAGATGACGGTGGCAGCGAGGGCGACAGCGGAGAAGAAGACGGTGGGACACCGGTCGTAGCGGGTGGCGACCCGGCGCCAGTCCCTTGAGGCGTCCGAACATGATCTCGATGCGGCTGCGGCGCCTGTATCGGCGCTTGTCGTATTTGACAGGCTCGTTGCGGGACCGCCGACCTGGGATGCAGGGCTCGATGCCCTTGGCCTGCAAGGCGTCCCGGAACCAGTCGGCGTCGTAGCCGCGATCGCCGAGCAGCCACTGCGCCTTGGGCAGATCGTCAAGCAGGGCTGCCGCGCCAGTGTAGTCGCTAACTTGCCCGGCGGTCATGAAGAAGCTCAAGGGCCGCCCGTCCGCATCGCTGACGGCGTGCAGCTTGGTGTTCATGCCGCCTTTGGTGCGACCGATCAGGCGGCCAAGACCCCCTTTTTAACCCGCAGGCTTGATGCCGTGCGGTGTGCCTTGAGGTAGGTCGCGTCGATCATGACGGTCTTCGGGTCGGCGCTTGCGGCAGCCAGCCCTTCCATCATCTGGAGGAAGATGCCCTTCTCTCCCCATCGCTTCCACCGGTTGTACAGCGTCTTGTGCGGACCATAGTCCTTCGGCGCATCACACCACCGCAACCCGTTGCGGTTGACGAAAACGATGCCGCTCAGCACCCGCCGGTCATCGACCCGCGGCTTCCCATGGCTCTTGGGAAAGAACGGCCGCAGTCGCGCCATCTGCTCGTCAGTCAGCCAATACAGGTCGCTCATCCGGGGTCTCCTCAAGGAGCCTGAATCAGATCGCGGCACTCACATCAATGGGTCCTGACCCTAGAGCAGTTGGACCATGCGGTTGGGTGCTGGCGTGAGCCGGTAGCGCCTCACTTCGATGCCGAGCTTCTTGAGGCATGGGGCTATTCCGGCCGGCAACTGACCTTCTGGAATCACCAATTTTCGGATGATGCCGTCGTTGGCGTCCGCGGAATGGGTGACCAGCTGGCCTATTGCGGTGTAGAGCGACTGCCGATCGCAGCCCGTCTTCACCTCGTAGATCTCGGTCATCGCGCCATTGGCTTTCACCATAAGGTCGATCAACGGGCTATTGAGCACACGCTCTTTTTTCCGGCGCTCGCCTCGCACTCGACCCGCAGCGCCTCCACCACATCGCCGTGATAAGACACGTAGTCGAATTCCGCCCGGCGGCGACCCTTGCGGCGACCCGAGCTCTCGCTTCTGAACTCATCCCATTCGGCGATTGAGCGCTTTGCCGCGTCGTTTTCCAGATCGCCCTGCTTAACCGCGGCCTTGAAGTCACGCACTATCTTGACGAAGCGCCAGATGCGGCCGGCGAGGTCGGGATCATCGACACGACCGATGATGATGCCGGCACGCTCTTCGCCATCGGTCCGTGCGACATCCTCAAGATCTAGGCCCGACCAGGTCATGAAGGCGCTGCGCCCGACGCCCTTTTTGCCACCGCCGACGCTGCCGTCATGCATCAGGTAGGTCGCGCCGGCTGCCGGATCGTGCGCGAAGAAGCCGGCGACGGACGCTGCGTTGGATGTCGTCGGGATGTTTATCTCGACGGTGATGACCTGCGCGTGACGCTTGAAATCATAGACGCCGAACGCATTCCATCTACGCGGGATCTTGGCGTCTGCGGCGTTGGAGAAGGCAGCCCAGAGTTGGCCGTCGCCGTTCGAGTAGAGCGTCTCATCGACGTTTCCGCTCGGAAAGCCGATGTTCTTGGTGCCAAGCCGTTCAAGGTGCGCCATCACCGACGCTTCCAGCAGCATCTGTGCGTCGCGTTTAGCCGCCTTGCTCTCTACAAGTATCAACACCGGCACCCCCTCGACGTTATCAGGAGGGCGAGCCGGGCTCCGCCGATATATTGCCCACTTTTCCCGTTCATCGTAGCCCTGAAGTATCGATCTGCGGTCTCGACAGGCAAGTTGCACGAAGGTTGGTCCCTTGTCGATTGGGCGTCGAGCACCATGTATCGCTCACGCCAGGGAGCATCGCAGGTCCCAACGGCAATTTGGCGGAAATGCGCGCCGCCCTGCGTCGTCCTACCGGCGTGGAACGCAGATCGACGGGGTCGCGCAGCCCCGCTGCATTCGGCACGACAGTGTCGTTTCCCCTGCGCGTGGAGCCTCAAGATGGCGAAGCGCAAAGAGTTTGACGGTTGCAGTCTATGCTTGGACGAGAGGTTCATCCGGCGTCGATGTCCAGACTGCGTAGATGGCATCTACTGGGAGGATGGCGGTTCGCGCCACTGTCAGCGGTGCATTCGTGACCCGGGCGTGGTCGTTGCGGACTGCCCTGACCCGTCTCACTGGTAATGCATAAGGGGAGCCGTCGACCATCAGGTCGGCGGCTCTCCACCTATCGCTGATCGCGGAAATGCATTTCAATTTACGCCTCTTCGACACCGGTCTGGTATGATGGGTCTCAACCAGATTGGAGGAATACCATTGCGTTACGAAGATATTGTCGGACCCGGCAAGGCACGGAAGTTGATCGACCGCATCGAAGACTTGAATGAGGGCAGGAAGACCGTTGACATCGGCAAGGGGCAGAAGATTGCGGTCGACACCCCCCATGTGAAGGGCCAGCAGTTCCACGCCCATCTAGACGACGATCGCGTCGTCAACATCGACGGCACGCTCAGCCATGGCGGCAAGCCTTTCCGCGCGACGAAACGGGAAGTCGAGGCGCTCCGCGGCTTCGACTTTAAGTTTGCCAAGAACCGGCTGGTCGAGAGTGAGGGTGACGACGCGGTGACCGTCACGCTCGATAGGGCGTTGGTTGAATTGCTGCTCGAGTTGAAGCGTCGTCTCGGCTGACCGAGCAGCGGCGCGGATGTCGCGCGGCCATGCCGTCATCCCGCCGGTCGGGGTGGCGGCATCAACCACCACTCGATCCGTTATGCGGCGGCGCACGCGATCAAGCGCGATGCGCCTAGCTATGTGATCGGCAGGACGAGCGCTCTGATCCAGCGCTTCAGCAAAAGTCGCGCCTCCTGACCTTGATGCCTTCGACCGGGTGGCCCGGCACGATCCCCGACCCCAGCCGCAAGTCTGGGATGTAGATGTCGCGCGGTCCCTTACCGAGCGGACGCTCGGTGGGATCGCGCGGGTCCGGCCCCATCCCGTGCTTCACCACGTCGGCGCGGCTTACGCGGTAGATGTCCGCGATGTCGGCCCGCCCGCCGACGGCGGCGAGATGACGCCGGCCCAGTGCATCCACCGCCGCTCGCGGACGCTGTCCGCGGCAGGAGGAACGGGTTGGACACTTCCCGATCATGCCCCTCACCGATCGTCCGCCCGACTGGTCGCGATTGACTCCTGCGTCAAATGTCGTCGAGGGGGATCGCGTTCTGGGAGACGCGATCGTCCACGGGGATCTGATAGTCCTTTGCGAAGTCGACTGTGCGTATGGCGGGGAGGGATCGGCTAGGCCATGACTGTCAGGTCTGTCGTCAGGCGCCGTCCGGGCCCCGCCATCGTGGTCGCGGCGGCCCTGCTGTTGTCGCTGATCATGGTCTTCCGCGTCCAGCTGGCGAGCGGGTTCGACCTCGGCTTCGGCGATCGGGCCGATGGTCTTATCGAGATCGCGATCCTTGAGCATTGGCGGAACGTCTGGACGGGACACGCGGGTTGGACGCTGACGGGATACTTCCACCCGCATTCCGACACGCTCGGCTACAATGATGGCTATTTCCTCTACGGCGTGACCTATTCGCTCTGGAGGATCATCGCCGACCCGTTCCTCGCGGATGGCCTGAACGTCCTGGCATGGAAGGCCTTCGGGTTCCTCGCCGCGTTCCGGCTTTGCTCGGCGACCTTCCGCTGGGACTGGCGGACGGCGTGCCTCGTCGCGACGCTGTGGACGGTGTCGAACAATCTCTTCGTCCAGGCGGGTCACGCGCAGCTGGCCAGCGTCGCGCTGCTGCCGTTCGTGCTGACGCTGGCGACGTCGGCCGCGCGCAACGAGATCCGGGGCTCGCGATGGAAGGCTTGGCTGGGTGTGGCCGCGCTGTCGGCGACACTCGGCGCGTGGCTTCTGACGTCGTTCTACATGGCGTGGTTCACGCTGTTCTCCGCCTGCCTCTACGGAAGCGTGTGGCTGCTTCTCGGCGGTCGCCGAGCCGCAACGAGGATGTTCTCCGTCGGCCGGGAGCACGCCGCGACATTGACCTGGAGCGTTCTCTCGCTCGCCATCGCCGTCGCGCCCTTTGCAGCGGTCTACCTTCCCAAGCTGAGGGAGAGCGGCGGAGAGAGCTATGCTGAAATGCGGCGCTATTTGGCGACGCCGCTGGTCGACATGATCAACGTCGGACCCGGCAACTACGCCTGGGGCTGGATGTTCGCGGCCATTGCAAACGCGGCGGGGCGGCTGTTCCCGTCTGATCCCCGACTCGCCGAGAGGGTGTTCCGGGGAGAGCACGAGGCGGGCATTCCAATCGTGACCTTCCTCCTCTTCGCAACCGCCGCATGGTTCCTGGGCGTCAGGCGACGAACCGCAGCGGGCGAACCGGTTTCCCAGGCTTGGCGCGTTCTCGCGATCTGCACCGCGGTCGGATGGCTCCTGACGTTCCAGATGGGGGCGCTGTCACCGTGGGGCGCGGCCTACTGGCTGGTTCCCGGGGCACGCGGCATACGGGTCGTCCTGCGCTATGAGCTTTGGCTGACTCTCCCGACCCTCCTCGTGGCGGCGGCGGCGTGGCGTGATCGGCTCGGGCACCTCCGCACGCGTCGCCCGTGGTTGTGGGCGCTTGCGATCGCGACGCTCTTCGCCGAGAATCTGACCTCTGAGAGCGCCGCGCGCCTGCAGCGGTCCCGGCAGACCGCCGCGTTCGACGCGGTGTCGGCGCCGCCCGAGGGCTGCCGCGCCTTCTACGTCGTCTCCGCGAGGCGGTCCGCCGAGCTATACCGGGGCGGCGGCTTCGATGCCGTCTACCCGCACAACGTCGATGCGATGTTCCTCGCCCAGAGGTGGCGTGTTCCGACGGTGAACGGCTTCTCCACGTTCACCCCGCCGGACTGGGCGTTCGCTTCGCCGACGGCCGGCGACTACGACGCGCGGGTGGCACGCTACGTCGCCAAGTGGAGGATGGACCACGTCTGCCGCCTCGACATGCGCTCGCGGAGTCCGTGGCGTGTGTTGGCGGCGCCGGGGTCCGGCGATGCGGGGGCATCTTCCGGGGGCGGAAGTCCCGGGGGACGCTCTCCCCGGTGATGGTCCATGGGCCGGCGAGCATGCGCCAGGCGCGATTTGCGGGCTGAGGGCTCGGTGCGGAGGGTCGTGGCGCTCCGTCGGTCCGGAGTCCGCGCGTCGGTAGATGTCGACCCACACGTATCCAAGGGGGAAGCGCACCGGTGCCTTGTAGCCGCCGCGCGCTATTAGCCGGAGAACCTGGGCGCGGCGTGCGGGATCCGCACCGGTGAAGGGCCCCTCGATGGTTACAAATTCTGGCCGTTGAGCGAAGACGCGGTCTAGCTCGGTCGCCTGATCCACGCCGATCGCGCCCGCCTCGCGGGCGATCTGCAGATGGGAGGGAAACATCCACCGGGTAAGCGGGTGGCGTCCGGTGAAGGTGTGGAACGCCGGATGAAGCATGTCGGTGTAGATGGTCCCGGGACCCGATCCGATGAACCGGACCATGGCCGCGAACTGCGCCGGCGTTCCGCGGTGCCTGAGTTCCGACGAGAGCACGATCTGTCCAGCGATCGAGGCGAGGATCATCGCCGGTATCGCCAGCCACCGCCCCGATCTCCTGTAGCCGAAGACGGCGGCGGTTCCGAGGGTTCCGGGCAGCATGACCGGCAGCGTGTAGTGGTTGTACCAACCACCGAAGGCAACGAAGCCCGCGAGGGCGACGGCGAGCCAGCCGTAGAGGAACAGCCGCTCGGTGCGCTGTCGCGGGTTGCCCCTCGCCGCGCCGATGCCGAGGACGGTGAGGGCGACGAGCGGTCCGAGCAGCTCGACCGCGGTCTCCGCGTTGTCGATCTGCATGGCCGCCGGGTCGGGATGGCGCATCAGGACGGATCGGAAGTTCGCGAACATGAAGTCCTGGCCATGTCCGTCGGCGACGAACCAAGCGGTCGCCGCGGCGGTCGGCAGCAGGGCGACGGCGGCGAGGACGGACGCGAAACCGATGGTGCGCGCGATCGATCGCGTCGCCCGAAAATCGCTCCACATGAGCCACAGGCCGAACCAGACGCCTTCGAAGACGACCGAATACTTGATTTGGATCGCGACGCCGACGAGCGCCATCGCCATTACGCTCCGAACCCGCCTATTCGGCCCGTCCGCATGCAGAACCAGGAGGACCGCCCCCATCATGGGTAGATCGTAGAGGACCGGCGACTGGCCGCCCTGTCCGTCGGCGAGGTTCAGCCAGAGGACGTAGAGCACGGCTGCGACGAGAGCGCCCCGACCCCAACCCACTCGGCGCGCGGCGGCGACCATCAGGAATGCCGTGCCGACGACGAACGCGAGCGCCATCGCCTGGTAGGCGTCGACGCTCGCCATCGGGGGAAGCGCGGCGGCGGGCATGTAGAGGAGGAAGAGTCCGACCGGTTTTCGGTCCCACATGTCCACGTAGGGAAGCGCGCCGTGCCACATCCTCCCCGCGACGTAGAGGTAGAACTCCTCATCGCTGAAGATAATGGGGTTTCCGAACGTGCGGATTCTGGCGAGCAGCGCCACGATTGCCAGGACCGCCAGGACCGTCGGGGTCGACCATGGCGCCTCGGCGTCGCCGGCTGCCGGGGGCCGTCTCGTGTTGGGTCTGATCATCCGACGCTCGTAGACGGCGCAATCGGCGGACGCGAGTCGCGGCGACGGTTCCGGCGCGGCCGGCGGAACTTCCATCGGCTCGCCTCCATCGCCCGATCTCCCGATCGCGAGGGGGCATGGATCCCGGACGGCCTCGGGACGCGTCTGCAGATGCGCCTGCTTGATCGCGCGGTGGTCTGCGGGGTATCGGTATGTCGTCGGTTCGCATTCTCGATCCCGGCGCGTCGATGGGCGTTTCTGAAGCGGGGTTTGGAGATGGCGCGGTGCGATGAGACGACGTCGGCGGATGATCCACCCGCAGTTGGTCGCCGTCCGATCGGCAGATTCGGGATCACCGCGCTCGTCGCCGTGCCCGTCGCGCTCGGTGCCAGCCTGTCGTTCGCGTATTTCGATCTCACCGAGGTATGGAACATCGTGTTCACGATCGGTCTGGTGACGGTTGTGTCGGCGGTGGCCGCCCACGACATGATGAAGGAAGACGATCTGGCCTGAATTTCGGATGGAGGAGGGACGGCATCATCGGTGGTGGCGTTTCGCGATGGCGGTCCTGGTGGTTAGGTTTCCGCCCCCGATCGACCTGACGTTCCTCATGCTCGGTCCATGGTTTGGTTCGGCGTCGATGCGCCGGCCAGGTCGACGGATGGTCGGATCGATGGGCTGGTGTTTCCGCGGGAGGCATTCCGGGGCGAACGGACGGTATAATCCGAGGTCGAGATGAGCTTGATCGCTTAGAATCCGCATTGCCGGCTCACATCGTGATAATCGGCATTGCCGCGTGCACGGCGGTGTACCGTCCGAGCTTGTCGGAGAAGCTGTCGTCGCGCTGACGCGAGTCAACTTGGGCGGCTATCCAGAAGGTGCGGCGCAGGCGGGTTTTGCCACACTCGGCTCAGAAGCGCGACAAGGCCGGCAACGTGATCACCGACATGGTCCGCGAGCGGGCAGTCAGCTTCGATTGAAACGACGCGATCCGGTTCTCGAAGGAGCCCACACTCTTCTCGATCTTCACTCGGTAGGGCGCGCAATCGTCGTCAGGTTCACCTGCGCCATAAGAGTGTAATATCGCCAGCCAAGCGCTCAGATGGACACTTCTGCCGTGCGAAAACGTGGCAGCGCCACCGCTGGACGTGACGGTGAGGCGCCATCTGGTTCGGTCGAGAGAGTTCAAGATCGCGCTCGGCGGCCGCACGGCGTTTGGCTAACGTCCCGCCTTCCCCGTGGTGCGGCAGGCCTGATCAAGGAAGTCCCGCAGTTCCGTGACCGGCTCGATCATCGCCCGGTAGACGATGCTGCGCCCTGCCTTAGTCGATCCGACCAGCCCCGCCCGCGAGAGGATCGCGAGGTGTGCGCTCATCGCGCTGGGCGCGGCGTTGCTCGCCGCGGCGAGGTCGCCTGCGGCCATGCCGTCCGGCAGCGCGGATACGAGTCGGGTGAAGACGTCGAGCCTGGTGGGCTGCGACAGCGCCGACATCACCTGCATTGCCTTCATGTTTTCCACTCCGCTACTCTAAGGTGTCTCGTGCAGCCATCAAGCGCTTGCACATGCGCGGCATCGTTACCGATCCGCTTACCTTACTTTATTTCGCGAACCATTGAAACAAAGGACTGAGACAGTATATGGCTGTCGCCGGTGCTTCGTCGCCACGCTCCGGCGAGGAAGGAAGGCGACAGGAGACATTCCATGTCCTTGATGACCGCGTTTGCGAACGACACCATGAATGCCGAACGGCTCGCGCCATTTCAGCTGCCGGGCGCCACTCCGCGGATCTACGTCGATCCGCTCGACGATGACGCTCCGTCCGACGACGTGGTGGTCACCACCCGGCGCGCGATCTCGCGCGTCGCGCTGGTCGCCACTGAAACCGGAAGCCGGTTCCAGCGCGAGGGCGTGTCGCACGATCCGATGACGTGGATGATGGCGCCGCGCGCGCTGTTCGGCGGAGCGAGCGCGATGGAGGCTTGTCTCAAGCGCGACGCCTGCATGCGCGGCATCCTTCTGCACGGATTGTCGATCGGGCTCGACGCCGACCCGATCGAGATCGATGCGCTGGTCGACGAGGGCGAGCAGGATGGCGGCATCGACTGGACGCGCGATCCCAACATTCCGCACAGTCCGAACTCCATTGCGCCTGGCGACGAGCCGCCGCGCAGCGAACCGCGTCTCTTCACGGCCACCGTCGTCGCGTGTGACGGCTTCGAGACGGTCCAGGCGTTCCACGCCTCGATCGCCACGGAGGAGGCCGAGATCGCCGGCCGCCTCTACATGCGCATGGGCGCGGCGATGGCGGACGCGGTGATTGTCGAGGGTTTCGACCCCGGAGCGCCGCTCGTCGCCGCGCTCGTCGCGCCCGCGCTGTGCGACACGCTCGCGCTGGTCGCCGCCGATCCGTTCTCGCCGCTCGCCGCCGGCCTCGACCTGAACGTCGAGCAGCGCTTCCTGGGCTGAGCCCTGTCACATCGCGGCGTTCCCGCCGCCGGCCCTGACCTTGGCCGGCGATCGACGCCGCGCGTCCCGAGAGGAGGAGGATCACATGATCGATCCGATCATCGACGAAACCTGGCTCGCCGCGATCGAGGGTAGCGACGACTATCGCCTGCTGCGCCGCCTCGAGGTGCGCGAGAGCCGCACCAACGTGGGACGCCGCGACGGCACCTCGATCGCGGTGGTGCTCGACACCGAGACGACGGGCGTCGGCGAGGAAGACGTGATCATCGAGCTTGCGATGCGCCGCATCCGCTTCGATCCCGACGGGATCATCGTCAGCATCGACAAGCCGTATGCCTGGCTCGAGGATCCCGGTCGGGAGATCCCGGCGGACGTCGGCAAGCTGACGGGCATCACCGATGAGGAGCTGCGCGGCAGGTCGATCGACGAGGGCGAGGCGCTGCGGCTTCTCAATTCGGCGGAGTTCGTCTGCGCCCACAACGCCAGATTCGATTTGGGCATGCTGGTGAAGCGCCTCCCCGAAGCGGCGGGGCTGGCCTGGGCCTGCAGCCAGAACGATGTCGACTGGCGCGCAAGCGGTTTCGAGGGCGGCCGTTCGCTGGGGTGGCTGCTCGGGCAGATCGGACTCTTCCACGGTGCCCACCGAGCCGTCGACGACGTCGACGCGGTGATCGCGCTGCTCGGGCACGGGCTGCCGTCCGGCCGCACCGCTCTCGCGGAGATGGTCGAAACCGCGCGCGCCCCATCATGGCGCTTCCGCGCCGTCGGCGCCGCCTTCGACGTCAAGGATCGGCTGAAGTCGCGCGGATACGGCTGGAACGCAGAGGCGCGCGAGTGGCGCCGCGAGGTCCGCGACGCCGACCGCATGGCCGAGGAGTGGTGGCTGGCCGGTCAGGTCTACTGCGCCGACGCCTGCCCCCGCGCGCTCGGCCCCATCGTCGAGCGCGTCGACTGGCGCGGCCGCTACGCCTGAACCGAAGCCCGCGCCGTCATCCGGACGCGCGCGGGGAAGCAGCGAGAAGGAGAGAAGTAATGTCGACTGGCAGTAGGAAGACCGCGCGCGGGAGCAGGGCGAAGCCGCCGTCGGCCACCGCGCTCGTCCCGGTGGCTGCGGTCAATTCGCTCGCCCGGGTGCCCGACGCGGCCGGCGGCGAAGTGGTTCGGGACGGTGGCGTCATCATGGTGACCGGCGTCCCCTACGTCGCCCATGGTGCCGTCATTCCAGCGAGCGAGGTGTTCTTCGACGCGGATGCCAGGCCCGCTGGTGATGGTCCCTGGCTGGGCGAGGCCGACAAGGTGGCGTGGCGTGATCCCGCCACGGGTTACGACTGCATAATTCTCCGTTCCCAACCCGCAGGATTCCTCGGAGGCTACGTAGGTGTGCCGCCGTCTCATCCGCTCTACGGGTTCGCGTGTGACGCGATTCCGGCTGATATCGGCATCGAGGTCCATGGTGGCATCACCTACGCCAAGATGTGTCAGGACGGTCCTGCTCCCCGGCATCCCGTGCGCTACGAGGCGCGTCGCATCTGTCACCTCGCGGTTAGCTACCGCCCGATTGGCGCGACGGACCAGCACGTCGAGCACGCACACGCATGGTGGTTCGGCTTCACCTGCGACCACGTCGCGGACGTGGCGCCGGGCGACGTCCGCCATGCGTCGCGGGGGGCGGCTCTGGGCGTGGCGCAGACGTATCGGGACGATGCCTATGTGCTGGGCGAGGTGCGGAACCTCGCCGCGCAGCTGCGCGCGATCGCCGATGTCGAGCCGATGCCGGCGCGCGTCGGGCCGCCGCTGCCGCCGGCGTCGCTCGATCCGAGGCGTCGTTCGTGACGGCCAGCCGATACGAGCGCATCCGCTCCGACCTGCCGTGGGGCTGGTGGATGCGCTCCGGTCCCCGCGGCCTGGAGGATGGCGAGGGCGGCGTCTGGGCGGACGTGCGGACCGCCTTCTGGGAGGGTCGGCTCGGCATGAGGTCCGGCCACCTCGCCCGGGAGCAGCAGGAGATGCTGCTGCGCGTCCTGACCTCGATGGGCACCCGCATGGTCGAGCGCGGCGAGGAGAGGCAGGATCTCTTCGGCGGCGACGACTGGTTCTGGCGGTTCTACATGTCTTGGCTGAGTTCCGTCGGCCTGACCGAGCAGACCACCCACTTTTCGGTGGTAGGGACTATCACGGATGAGGGACGCGCGGTCGCCCGCATGCTGGCGGCGACACGCGAGCCGGCCTGGGCCGACCTGCCGCTGCGAGAGCTGGTCGAGGCGGTGCGCCGCGCTGACCGAGGGGAGGCCGACGACGCCCGCGAGGTCGCGCTGCGGGCGTTCGAGCGCGGCCTGACGCCGCTGCCGCACGTCTTCGCGCGCGAGTGCGTCGGCCGCGTGCACGTCCTCACCCTCACCAGCATCGATCTGGCCGATCGCATGCCGACGAGGCGCGTCGTCTGGTCGGCGTCGTTCCAGGACGAGCGGCCACGCGACGACCTGTTCGGGTGGCTGGCCGAGCGCGTCCACCGCTGGGAGGATTGGGGCGGGATCGCTCGATCAAAGGGCGCGGCTGCGCTGACGACGCATTTTCTCGCGCTTCTCGTGGTCAGTCCGGTCGGTGCCAGCAGGCGGGGAGATGCATCGGGAGCGTCGTCTTGAAGGGGTGCCGCCGGCCCGGCGCGCTGACCGCCGTCGACCTGCTCCGGCTGCGCGCCGCGCGTCGCGAGGC
>NZ_CAHJXA010000006.1 GCF_903644135.1 Sphingomonas bacterium
AGGCGGCAGCAGCGCGCGGCCGACGATCGCCGCCGGATCGCTGTCGACGAGGCCCTGGGCGATCGCGAAAGCGAAGACGGCCGAGATCCGCTGGCGCACGCGCCGCGCCGTCTCGTAGCGGCCGCGCTCCTCAACCAGGCGCAGCGCGTTCAAGACCACCGGCGGCGTGATCGCAGCGAGCGGCATGGCGCCGATCGCGGGGAAGACGTCGCGCTCGAGGCTGGCGAGCACGTCGCCGGCGTGCACCTTGGTCCACCGCCGGAGCATGTGCTCGTGCCAGCGCCGGGCGATATCATCGAATCTTCGGACCTCGGTCGATCGAGCTCCGATGATTCGCGGGTCAGCGCCGCGGGCGAGCTGCTCGCGCGCTTCCGTGCACCGGGCCCGGGCGGCGTCGAGCGAGATCTCCGGCCAGGTGCCGAAGGTGAGCAGCTGCTCCTTCCCGGCAACGCGGAACCGCATGCGGAAACTCTTGCGCCCGTTGGGCGCGACATAGAGGTGCAGCCCGGCGGTGTCCGCCAGCTTGTAGGCGGCCGCGCGCGGCCGCGCGGCTTTCACCGCGGCGTTGGTCAGCATATGGTACCTCGATGTCGCAGATCATTTTGGGCGCGAAGGAAGCGTTCCACCCCGCGCTAGCTTGGGCTCCGATTGCGATCGCATCGGTGGTTGGCCTCGGCCAGACGCTTCAATTCTTTTGGCAGCGCCAATTCAATAAGGATCAGAGCGACCGCGCTGACCGTCAACTCGAAGTAGACGTACGGAAGCTGCAGCTCGATTTGCTTGATCGCCGGCTCGAAGTAATAGCCGCCATCCGTGCTGTACTCTCATCAACCGTCGTCGGCTTCCTTGCGGATGCCGACCAGCGAGATAGCCTGTTCAAATCGCTTCTAGCAGGGCAAACGCTCTTCGATGCCGCTCTGGCCGCCCGATTAGAGCAGGCATGGATCACAGATGTCGCTTACACGAACGCTCGGCTCGGGAGGTCTCACATCGCGGGTAGGGCGCCCATCAGTGATGCGGGTGTTGCTGCCAACGACGAGACAGATCGCCTTCGGATCTTGCTGACCGATAGGCTCAGCGATCTAGAGCGAGACATGATCGACGCAGCCCGCGTCGCCAGGGTCGCTGAGATTTAGCGTACGGCCGACCGTGGCGGATATTCCCTCCGCCCTGATGCAACCGGCGCGGCGGTTTCCTGCCGCTTTTCAGCCCTTGGTCGGTGCCCTGTACCCCGCTCGATACCCTCGCAAGCCTAGCCAGCCTACAGGTCGAATTATTGTCAGCGACGCCCGAGATGGTGTGGCGTGTTCAGCACTAACGCGAGAGTAGTGGTAGCTGCGCTACCTACCAAGTCGAGTCCGCCGGGATGAAGCCGTTGAGCCTCATCAACTGCAGCCGATAGGTCGAGCAGCTGTGACGATCCCTCCCAGGTGACCGTTGAGACCGTCGTTCCTTCGGGCGGTCCAACCATCATTGGCCACAACCCGTCAATATAACGGTGCTCAATCGGATGATGAACGTGCACTACGAGCCCATCTAGAAAGAAGCGGGTGATTAGGTGCGAGCCTGACCGATATCCATCGACTTTAATGGATCGCTTCACCTGCATCATAGGTGAATGTATATGATGCATCCCGCGCGTCGAAATCTGGGTCAACGTAACGGGGAAGAAAGCCCAGTTATCGGGCAGTGCTGAGTCTCTCACGCAAGCTCGCAGACGACGGTAATCGGAAGGCCGAAGATTGATACCTTTGAATTCCGTTCTGTTACTTGCTGCCGCCCTCCATAAAAGGCTTAAGAAGAACAGCCGCATCTTGCCGGGTTCGTGGAATATGACCCTGCGCATGCCGTTTGGGCTACCCGGCAAGAAATCGGTATCAGGAGTGCACAAGCTGACCATCGGACCCCAAGCTTGCCAGATCAGCTTTAGCCGACGGAGTTCCTGGATCGCGAATGTGTCGAGATCTCGGAGAATGTCTTCGCCATGCTCAGTGACAAGCCGATCGTCGTACCAGCTGTCGAAACGGCGCGAGGGACGGTTGCCGTGCCCGATCTGTGCAAAAGCTGCCCCACGCTCCATTGGCCGGGTTAGAGCCTTAGGAGTGAGGTGCGACTTAACAAATTGACCGACTTCTCCGGTTAATTTGCAGGTACCAAAAGCCCTATTTTTAAAGCTCGACACATTCAGTCTATGCAGCAGCGTACATCAGTTTGCTAGATACACCGCGGCGGAGGCACCCTCCGCCATGGTCGCTGGCAGTCGCAGATACGCTAGACTCGCGAGCCGGAGAACGGCCCCGATACCCGTTCTCCGGCATCTGGTACCCGCCTCAGCGACGAATGATCAGCTCCGTGACCCGCATCCCACGACCGGCCGCGCCGCTCGACACGGTCCATGTCGTTTCCACCTCCTCGATCGAGAAGGCGGCGAAGGTCTCGCGGACGAACCGGGTGGCGTTGAGCGAGAGCACGAACTGCCCGGCGATACCCGCGAGCTGCTGAGCCAGCTGGACATAGTCGGCGCGGCCAAAGCCGGTTCCGTAGCCCTCCGTCTCGTCATAGGGTGGGTCGAGATAGAACAGCGCCCGCGGTGCGTCATAGCGACGGATCACGTCTTGGTAGGGCAGCTGCTCGATCGTCACCGGCTCCAGCCGGCTGCTGAGCGCCTTGAGCTCGGCGCGAAGCCGACTGAGTTCGATGCGGGAAGACTGATCCTTCCGCACGCCGAAGGTGCGGCCTTCGACACGGCCGCCAAACGCCAGGCGCTGAAGGTAGAGGAAGCGGACCGCTCGATCGATATCGGTCAGCGCGGATGGATCGAGCCGCTTTTGACGGTCGAACTCGTCACGGCTGGCTGGCAGCCAGCGCAATGCATCGACGAACGGCTCGTAGTGCCGGCGCACGATCCTGAACAGGTTGGCGACGTCGCCGGACAGGTCGTTGATGACCTCGACCGGTGCCGGCCGGGGCCGGCGAAGGAAGACGCCGCCCATGCCGACGAACGGCTCGATGTAGGATCGGTGTGGGATGGTATCGATCAGCGCGCATAGGCGCTTCGCCAAATTGCGTTTGCCGCCGAGGTAAGGCGCGACCGGCTTTATGCCCGAATCAGTTGTTCCCATCTTGTTCTTGGTCCAGAAAAGCTCCGCCCGGTGCACGGGTGCGGGGCGTTGCGGCTAGGCCAGCCGCGCGTGACGGGTTCTGTGCCCGCCGGTTTCCCTGTTAGCGCAGGGAACCCCCGCTCGGCCGGATGGCCAGCGGTTGTATCTTGGCCGCGATCGTCGCGGCACGGCGCTCGAGCCTGGTCGGCGAGCAGCGAGGTGGCCGCGCATCGCACGCGCGGCCGTGAAGGGTCAGGACGGGATCGCGGGCGCGCTCGGATAGGCCGAGAGGTCGAGCGGCTTCGGCGCGATCAGGCCCTGCACGACGGCCTCGCCGATCAGGACCGCCGGCGTCCGCTTCATCGAGGCAACCACCTCCTCGACGATCAGCCCGGCGAAGGTCTCGGCATCCTTGGCAACGGCCGAGAAGCTGCCCTTGGCCGCTTCGGCCACGACGATCGGCGCGACGGCGGCAATCGCGTCGGCCCGCTTCTCCGGTCCGCTCTTGCCGGAAGCCTCGGCGGCATCGACGGCCGCCAGAGCCGCAGCGCCGATCGGGTTACCGGTCTGGGCAGCGAGCGTAATTGCGGTGGTGAGGCCCGAACCGGCTGCGCTGGTCAGGCTGTGCCCCTGCGCTTTCAGGGCCGCTATCTTGCTGTCGGTGAGCAGATGCAGATGGAACATGCTGATATCTCCGTGAGACGCACGCCGCCGACCGTCGGCGCGCGCTGGTGGGGTTCCGGTGGTGGTCGGGGAAAGGGGCAGTCAGCCGCCTGGCTGAGGATCTTCGGCCGGCGGACCGTTCGGCCCGACTTGGCCGGCTTTCTCGACGTTCACGCCGGCGGTCCGCTGCGGCATGCGCAGGACGCCGATCAAACCGCCGGTAATGGTGCCGAGGCCGAACGCCTCAAGCCGACCGATCAGGCTGGGCTCGATCGCCGCGGTGACGATCGCGGTGACGAAGACGATGATGAGGGTGGCGAGCGTCGCGAGATACGCGATCAGCTGATAGCGATCGTTCACGCCGCGCGCGCCCACCAGCCGGCAGCGTCGCCGGGCGTGTAATAGGCCGAACGGGCTCGCCAGCCGTTGCGGTATTTCGCGTTGGCCGGCCGCGCTGCGATGATGCGGTCGTAATAGTCGTTCCGCGCCTTCGCATAAGCTCGCGCTGCCGGACCTTCGCCCAGAAGCCCGTACCATCGCGCGGCGGCGGCAGCGCTTGCCGCACCGGCCTGTCCATCGTCTGCAACGCCGACGAGCCGCTGCAGGAGCTTGATGGCGGTGCCTGGGCCAGCGCCCCAGGCCATGTCGAAGACCGACGCGGTCACCCGGTTCCAAGGCAGCAGATCCAGATGGTCGGCTTTGAAGAACAGGGCGAGTGCAATGTCGGCCGCTTCGTCCACGGTCAACGTGTGCATGGTCGCGCGCGTGATGCTGGCTGCCGGCACGCCGCGGTGCAACGCCAGAGCGGCCGCTGTCACACCGTGATTGGAGCCGACCAGGGTGCCGAGACCCTGCTTTCCACCGGTCCAATTACCATTGTCGACGGGGTCGAGCGAGTGGGTGGCGTTCGGGTCGGTCGCGCCGCCGTCTTCCCAGTGTCGAATGAAGTCGAGCGCGAACGGGCGCGGCCCGTCGATCGCCGCAACGGACGTTATCATGGCAATCTCCTTGATGCAGGTTGAAACGCGGGTGGATCGCTCAGCTATTGGCGCTGACGGCGATGAGCATCGTCACTCCCGAGAGACGCCTCGCCACCTTTCCCAGGGCTGCAATGGCGGGGCGTCTTTTAGGTGGGCACCACGACCGCGGCCGTCGTGGCGACCTTCGCGCCGGCCTGCGCGCCCTTTTCCAGGGCAATCTCCTCTTTCTGCCGCGCGCGCATCGCCTCAATATGATGCACGGCCTGGTCGACCTTCTCAGGCGACGTCTTGAGCAGCAGCAGCAGGGCGTCGAGGCACTGGTCCGAGTTGTTCACTCGGTGACGCATGATCGCCAGCTCGGCTTCGTGCCGCGCGCGCTCATTCTCGCGGATCAGCGCGTTGGCTGCTGCATCTGCCTCGAGCTTCGCGACACGCTGCAACAGATCCTCCCGCAGTTTCTCATCAGCCGTGAGGTTGACCTCGCGCATCTTCGGGCGGGTCTTCAGCCAGACGGCGAGCGCGCCGGCCATGCCTGTGCCGAACAGGACGTTGAGCATCGCAATCAGGATGGCGGAGGTCGACCATCCGTGAACGGCGACGGCAACCGGGCTACTCACGTTCGGGCCAGACGTAGCTGGAGAGCACATACGCGTAGAACAGGGCGGCGCCGATGCCGGTCCATCGGGCCACGTCGCCGAAGGTGTCGTTATGGACCAGCGCCTGGACGGAGAAGAGCAGGCGATTGAGGGTCAACAGCCAGGCGGCGAACAGCAGGTCATCCGTTCGTTCAGGCTGCCCGAACAACCGCCGAGCGGCCGGTATCGAAAGCATGCCGGAAACGACCATCCAGATGACCAAGGCCAGCGCGCGCGCGACGACGTCGGTTTCGAAGAACCACAAGACGCCCGCCGCCATAAGCTGAAGCAGGTGAATCAGCATGGCTTGCTCCTTCCGGTTCCAGCCCGGCTCATGTGGCCAGGAACTCGACCAGGCCGCAGTTGGAAAGGTTCACGGTGGCCGTGACGTTGGCGTAGTCCTCGCCGCCCATTGCGTTCGGCTTCCGGAAGATGATCCCGCCATGGTATCGGACCCCGCCGGACAGGCCGCCTGCCCCCGACGCGATCGTGACGACGCCGGCGGTGCCCTGCGGGCCTCCCCCGACCTGGGCAGTAGCCGTACCCACACCGCCCGTGTTCCAGCCCACCGCGATCGTGCTGTAATGCGGCCCCGGACGCGGCTGCGCGGTCTGCCAGTAGGCGACGGTCTCGAACAGGTGCGCGACGCCGTGCGTGCTCGGCACCAGGTCGGTGAAGTTGCGGTACTCCTGCGCCGCCATGGTCCAGCCGAACGGGGTGCCGCCGATCGGCGTGAAGTCGCGGCCGCCGGCGAGAAGATAGGCCGGGACGATCCAGGCGCAGATGAAAATCCCGGTCGCGTCATTGAACGGGCCGATCTTTGTCGCCCCAGCCGGCCCCGCCATGTCAATGTCGCCGGTATAGTAGACGACGATCGTGTTGCCGCCCCCGGCCGGCGCGGCCAGCGAGATCGACGGCGCGGTGTTGGCGTCACCGGCCGCCCCTGCCTCCTGCACCAGCCCGAGCTGGGTCGTGTCGGTGCTGGTCGCCGCCACCTCGTTGCTGTTCGCGCTGTCGCCAGCGGAGTTGATCGCCTGGGCATAGACGTAGGGAGTGGTGATGTCGGTAGCGATTGCTGCGGGCAGTGCGACGTTCGCCGCCTTGCGGGTGCCGGTGGTGCCACCTTGGGCACCGATGTAGATGTCATAGCCGGTGATCGCCGCACCATTGTCGCAGGGCGGCTTGCCCTTCAGCGTGACGCTCGCCACGCCGCTGTTGAAGGTCGCTGCGATCCTGGGCGCATCGGGCTTGTTGGCCGCCGGGCTGTTGCGGAACGTGTAGGTGTCGAACGTGCGCGCCGGGATGGTGACCGAGGTGCCGACCCCGCCGCCGAGGACATCGCGCAGGTAGACGAGCTTAGGGCTGGTCGAGCCGTTCCAGACGAACACCACCAGCGTGCCGTCCGGGTTCTTCCAAGCTACGGTCTCAATGTCGCTGCCGGTCGACGCGTACTCGGTCGACGCTGCAAAGGTGGTGCTGTCGATCCGGAGTGCGCCGCGCTTCAGCGTCCGGCCGTAATGCGCCATCACGTAATAGTCGATGCTGCGGGTCACCGCGCCAGACCCCGCGACGACGATCATGGACGGCACGTCGGATGCGATCCCCGGCTGTCCGGCCGGATCGAGGAAGGCATTCCACACCAGCACCCCGGCCGCGCCGCTTCTGAACGACGGGGTGACGATCCCGGACAGGAAGTTGGACGCATCAAGCGGAGCATCGTCGGTGTACGACGATATCTCGCTCATGATCCACGGCAGCCCTGCGCCTCCGCCGAGGTGGTTGGGAAAGTTGTAGAGGCTCTCGTTGTAGCCGTGAACCGTCGACCCGGCGGCATAGGCAGCCGCAGTGTCGTCGGCGAACACCGCCGAGACGTAGGCGGTGCTGACGCTGTCGTCACCGGCGAGCAGTTGCGTCTCGACCGTTGGGCTGGTCGCCGCCGCAATCGCCGCGCCGGTGATCCCGAACAGCGCGACATACCCGGGCACGGTGTATTCGCAGGCTGGGAATGGGTTGCTGACGTCGTTGCCCAAGCCCGCGCGACCAGGCTCATTTTGTAGGCAGATATAATCGAGTGCCGCGCCGTTCGTCTTGAACGCCTGAAGCGCCTTGACGATGTAGTTGGTGGCATAGGCGGTGAGGTTAACCGTTGCCTCGTTCATCGTGCCCGTCGTCAGCGTTGCGCCAGGCGACTTGTACTGGACAGGCGGCGTCCAGAACGACCCGATGAACTCGACGGTGGGCTTGATTGAGCGGACTAGCTGAAGGATCGGGATCACGTAAATCAGGGCAGGCGAGAAATCGAAGCCCGAGCCGTCAGTGCTGCCGCTGTCGTCGTAGGTGTGGAAGTTGCCCGTACCGGCGCGCACTGCGATCGCGTCGACGCAGAAGTCGCTGGGGCCGACGCAAACTCGCGCGAGGCTGCCGCCGTTGGTGACCAGCCACTCGGTCAGGATCGACGTGCGCTGCGCGAGCGTCATCTGGGTCATCAGCTCGTAGCAAGCCGACTCGGTCAGCGCCGCGCCGACGCCGAGGAACGCTTGGTAGGTCGTGCCGGCGTCGATATCGACGATGCGATCGGCGGCGGGATTTGCTCGGTAGATCATGCCGGCCGGCGTGACGCTCGCCAGGCGCTGGCTTAGGTTGCCGGCCGTACGCAGGCCCGTGATGGCGATGCGGCCGGGGTCGGGGATCGTCACGCCGCCGCCGGTTCCCGTCGCAAGGTCTGCCGTAAACCGCTTCAGCGTCCGCAAACCAGTGCCGGCATCCGTCACGATGCCGAGCAGCTGCGTATCAGCAGCGTTGATCTCCGCAGGCAGGGCTTCTGCGAGCGCCAACGCGCCGGCCGAGGTCATGCCCGAGCCGCCGAACTCATTCCAGCGATCGAGCTGAGCGTTGAAACGCGCCACCAGCTCGGCAAAGCTGGCCTGGTCGACGGGCGCGAGCATCAGGACTTGACCTCGAACACGACATTGCTCTCGGCGGGCAGCGGGGTGACCACGGGCCGTCCGTCCGGATCCAGCTCGGCCGGGCTCGCGACCTCGCCGGCCTCAAGGTTCGCGGCCAACACCAGAGCGCTGCTGGTCTCCAGCCACTTGCGCGGCAGAGCTCCGGGCTGGCCAATCGCGATAATCATACGAACCTCACCACCATCGACACGTCGGCATTGTCGATGTGCACGGAGTTGTCGGCCCCCAGGCACTCGATCGAGATCACGTTCGGCTGGTCGCCGGGCAGGCTGACGCCCGAGCGCAGGATCGTGGGGATCTCGGTATAGGCGGCCGGATTGGTGCGCTGGATCGACTTCAAGACGCTGCCGTTGAGCAGCAGCCGGATGCCCCAGCCCTTCAGGCCTGACGCGTAACCCTGATCGGCCTGCCCGATGATATCGCACTGCGCCGCGAAGCCGGCGGGCAGCGTGATCGAGCTGGCTTGCTGCCAGCCGCCGTTGCCATATAGCGTGCTTGCCGAGATCGTTCGGGCCGAGGTGCTGACCGCGCCGATCTGGATGTGCTCGGTCGTGATCGTGCCGGCGGCGAGTGTGTCGACGACGATCGACTTGAGCCGCCAGGCTCCGTTCTCGTAGGTCAGAGCATTGATCGGGTTCGCGCCGCTGTCGTCGACGAACAGAAACTTGCTGGCGACGAAACTGAGCTGGTTGGTCGGACCAGTCCCACCGGCGATCGCCTCCCACCCGACGATATGCCCGTCGCCGTTGACGGTAAAGACAGCCTTGGCTGAGCCGTCACCGCCGACCTGCTGCAGGAATGCGATGTAGGCCGAGTGGCCGCCCACCGTGCTGCCGAGCGCCTGGACATAGACCCTAACCGGCGTTCCATCCGCCATAAGGATGATCTGGTCGGTCTCGGCCCGGTAGTTTGCTCCTCGCAGCGTTTCCGACCCGAGCGCGTCGATGGCAGTGGCGAGGTTCTCGACGACGGTGCGCGCGTTCTCGCCCGTGAACGCCTGATAAGCAGCCGGCAGGGCGGTTGCGGTAACATCGGCGCCATCTTCAGGGCGGGGATGATCGACCGGGTCGTCATCGCGCGTTCGGCTCCACGCTGCATCCACGCCGGGGTTGAGCAGCCCCGATCTGTTCACCGTAGCAAGCGCCGGCGTCGGCGGCGGGCTGGTCGTCTGGCCGAGCGCGAACGCATGCTTGGCCGTGGTTTCGGTCCGCGCGGTAAAAGTCACCGCGCCGCTCGCCGGGTCGAGATTGCGCTTGCGCAGCACGACCAGCTGGCTGTCCATCGCCACGACCGACGACGAGACGGTCACCGCGTCGCCTGGCTTGTAGCCGATCCAGCGCACTTTGCAGGGCAGCACGATCCCGTCGACCTCGCGCGCGTTGCAGATCGCGTAGGTTGCGAGCGTCGCCACCTGGTCGGCGCTCTGCACCAGCTCCCAGGTCATCGCCTTGGTGCGCGGCCGGCCATCGGCGGTGACATAATCGGCGATCGTCACCTTCGTCGCCGGCACCAACTGCCAATCGTTGTCCGGCGAGCGGAAGGTGGGCAAAACGCCGTTGATCCGGTCCTTCATGCGGGTGCTGTTCGGCGCGGTGCACTTGCCGATCAGGTCATCGGTGGTGATGGTATCGAGGCTGACCTTCGGGGCGTCGACCAGGAAGTGCAGCATCCCGCCGACCCGGATCGGCTCGCCGGAGCCGGCCGCGCAGATCTTCTTCAGGACGTCGTACTTGGGATCGGTCGAGTAGACGACGCCGCCGACCTTCCAGCCGTTGGCATCGGCGACGTTCGCCGCCTGGACGGCGCTGTCGACGTTGATCGCCGCCAGCGCCATGCCGATGCCCATGACCTTCTTGCCGTTGGCGAAGATCCCGCGCGCCCACTTCAGGCCGAGGAGGAAGGGGTTCTCAGTGTAGGACCAGGTCGCAGGATCGTCCGCCCGCTGAAGTCCGGCCCCACCCGGGTAGGTGTCATCACGCCGGGGATCCCAGGCGAGCGCCCCCTTGATGATGTCGCGCTTCTGCGGAACGGTACCGCTCGGATAGACCTTGCCCTGCGGATCGAACCGCAGCGTCCACGAGAACGCGGCCATGCCCGATAGCTTGGACGCCGGCGTCCAGCCCGGAGGGTACGGCAGATCGTCGATGGCTTTCAGCGCGCCGGGTTCAGGCGAAAGCCCGAGCTGGCTGCGGTGCCACATCCAGTTCGCGTAGGAGCCGCCCGCCGTCGCGTTCGGCGACGAGAAGTCGATCGTCACATTGTCGATCTGGGTCGACTCAACGGCGTAGCAGCGATCGGCCGACCAGACGCCGTAGAAGGTCTGGAAGTCGTTGGCGGTCGTCCCGACAGCATCGAAAGTTATATCGTGGACGGCACAACCGGCGGTACGCGTGCGGCCGAGCACCCAGGGCAGACCTTGGTCGAGCGAGGCGGTAAACTGCGATTGGTTGCCGCTGATCGTGGTCGAGGGAAGCGTCTGCTTGGTGAGCGCGGCTACCGCCAAATTGGCGGCGATGCCAACGCCGGCTGCAATCAGGCTGGCAGTGGCTGCGGACACCCCGAGCGCGCCGGCGAGCAGGCTTGTCCCGCCGCTCGGGATCGCTGCGGCAATCGCCACCACCACGCCGACGATTTTCGCCGCCGTTGCGAGGATCTTTGACATAGAGGCTTACCTCGGATCGACGCGCCAGGCGGCGACATATTCGAGTGGCTGCACGACGACGGCACCATCCGCGTCGGGATGCCAGCCCAGGACACGCCCATTACCCAGGGCGACGGCCAGCGCGCCGGGGTCTTCTCCCGGCAGCTCGACAATGTCGCCGACGAGCGCTGCCGCCGGCGCGATCCGGGGAAAGCTCATCAGGTCGACGGCTTCGCTCAGCGTGTCCACGCCGACCCGCTTCATCGCCCGTCTTGCCCCAAGCGCCGAGCTATATGCGCCGGCCTTGGCGAGCGGCGGCGTGTAGCCCATCCGGCGCAGATGCTCGGCGACCATGCGCACGCAATGCTGCTTCGCCTTCCAGTCGAATGGGCGGCCCTTCCAGTCGTCGAGCAGCTGCTGCGTGGCCGCGACGCGGCGGTCGAGCGGAGACGGTTCTGCGGCGACCATCAATAGTTCACGAAGCGGTCATCGGCACCGGTGCTGCCGCTGGTGACGACCGTGCCGGTTACTCGCGGCGTTGCCATGCCCCAGTATCGGGGCTCGGTCAGGCCGGTCACGTTCGCGCAGCCGGCCTCGCCCGGCCAGATGCTCTGGTGGAAGGCGTCGGTAAGCCGCGCGCCCTCGTCGTCTTCCAGCAGCAGATCGAACGCTGAGACGCACTCGATCTCGACCTCGCGCGAGCCGGCGTCGGGCATCAGGGTGGCAACATCCCATTGAAAATAGCCGAGCAGCTCGGGATCGGGGATCAGCAGCATGGTCGCAGGATCGAGCGCGGCCAGCCAGACAAACACCTCCGCGCCCTGGTTGAGCGGGTTGCAGACCGCTGCGGCCGCGGCGTCGGTCGGCGGGAGCATGGTGAAGGTGAACGGCGGAGCCTCATCATCGTCGCCGTCCTCGATCGCGTCGATCGATGCCAGCGCGCCGAAACTGTCGTCGGTGTCGCGGAAGACCTTCGCTCCCCACGCAATCGCGCCGATGCCGAACATCAACCGCATCGGCCCGCCCGGCAGGTTGGCCTCGATCAGCAGGGTGACGACAATGCGGTCCGCGCGCAGCGCGGCGTCGACGGCGGGGGTGAGCGAGCTCACCGAACCTCCTCCACGCTGAACTGCAGGCCGTCGGCGAGCGCCCGCTTCAGGGTGACACCCTTCTCGGCCCCGGTAAGCTTGCCCTCGATCATCGGCTCGGCGAGATTGACGAAGCTGCCGTCCGCCGGCGCGGCGCGGATCGCCGGCTCGATCGGGATGATCACCCTGCCGTCGGCACCGACGGTCACATCGGCGCTGGCTATGTGGAGGTAGCCGCGGCCGTGCGCGTCGTAGATGTTGAGGGCACGGCCTTCGGCGATGAACAGCCCGGGCTGAGCACCGCGGACCGCCAGGGTATAGCCGCCCTGCCCCGCGCTATCGACGACAGGTGCCCCGACGTTGCCGGTCACGATCTCGGGCTGCGGATAGTCGACGCGCACGATCTGCCGCTGGCCCTGCAGGAGGCGGGACACCCATATCCTGGCGAGGCCGGAGAGCGGGATGCGCGGCGTCGTGAAGTCGACGGCGAGATGGGTCGCGCCCGGTCGCTCCAGCCGCTGCGACAGGCCGCCGGCAAACGGCGTCTGCCAGGAGCCACCATCGACCGGGCGCGGCACGCCGGCGCTGACGCCAGGCTTGCTCGGCAGAACGACGACGCTCATCGGCCGGGGATCCGGTACCGGGCGCTCTTCGCCGCCTTCGTTTGCGCGAGCTGTGCGCCGCCGGCGGCACCGCGGGTCGCGGCACTATCGTCCATGCTCTGGATCTGGCCCCAGAACTCGGGCGTCAGCAGATTGCCCTCAATGTAGTAGTGGTTGTGCGTGTCGCCGCCGCCACCGTCGCCCGCAAGCATCCGCCGAGTGGCGGGGGCCGACGTGACCTTGCTGCCGGTCGGCAGGGTGACCAGCTCTGGCCCGTTCTCCGCCAGCCAGGTCTGCCCTCCGCTGAAGTATTCGGTGCCGGACGCGTTGCGCGCCGCGCTGCCGAAGGCCGAGAGCGGATCGACGTGGCCGACGATATCGCCGGGATCGGTGATACCGGTGACGCCGCTCGTATCGATGTTGCCGAACAAGCTTGCGCTCTTGCCGAGCAGGCTTCCGAGCACCCCGCCCAGCGTCGGGTTCTTCTCACCCAGCAGCAGGTTCTTCAGCGGGTTCAGCGCGGCGAGCTTGATAAACTCCTGTTCGATATCGCCCAGCAGGCGCTTGATGCCGCTGCCGTCCGGGTTGGTCAGGTCTTCCAGGAACTGGTCGCCAGCCGACCGGATTTCCGACCAGGTGCCCTGCAGCAGCCGAAGCTTCTCCTGCGACTTCACCTCGGCGTCCGCGCCGGCAAGGATGGCCGGCGCATACTTCGCATAATCGTCGCCCAGCGTCCGCGCGAGCTGCTGCTGCAGCTGCAGGTGCGACGTCGCCTGCTCCTGCGCGTCGGCCGACTTGCCGAGCAGGCCGATCTGGGTCTGGATGAGGGCGTTCTGGTCGGACTGGTCGCGCAGGGCACTGGCGCTCGCCGTGGCATGGTCCGCATCGAGCTTCGCCTGCTCGCTGCCCACCTGCGCCTGGACGAAACCCGTCCTGATTGGGTCGCTGGCGTCGAGGTGCGAGTATTGCGTCGCGGCCTGTCGCTCGGCGGTGCGGCGCGCGAGCGCAAGCTTGGCACCATCGCTGAAGTCGCCGGCGATCGCCGCCTGGTCACGGCTGCCGGCGGCATTGTCGTTGGCCGCTTGCGTTGCCGAGGCGGCGGCGAGCTGCTCCTGCTCGATCCGCTGCTGCTTCAGCGCGGCCGTTTGCCGCTCGATGACCTTGGTAAGCTCCTTCTTCGCATCGCCTTCGGCGATCGCGGCCAGAGTCAGCAAGGGTCGCAGCGTCGCCTCGTCGGCCAGCACGTCGTTGGCCTGGCTCGCCGACAGCTTGCCGGAGGCGATCTTGGCGATCACCGCGGCACGGGCGGCGTTCTCGGCATCGAGCGAGCTGACCGACTTGGCACCGGTCGCGATGCCCTCGGCCACCGTCAGGGCGAGCTGACGACGGGTTTGCGCCTCGACGTCGATGCCCTTCTTGGTCGCGTCGGTCGCCGCCTTCCTTCGCGCTTCGGCGACGAGGCCCTGCGATGAGCCGTCCAGATACGCATCGGCAAGCGTCAGCGACGCCTTCGCCGCCACCTCCATGCTTTCGGCTTCGCGGGCAAGCGTCTGAGCGTGCTTGTCGCCCGTCTTCGTCGCCCGGCCAGCGGCTGCATCGGCGCGCGCGTGAGCCTGTGCCTCAATGTCGGCCGACGTCGCTACGGTGCCTTGAGCTTGCGCCAGTACCAGCGCCCGCTCGGCAGCGGCCTTTGCGCTTTTACCACGCGCGTTCGCCAATCTGTCCTGCGCTTCAGCGACGTCGTTCGCCTTCTGCTGAGCGGGTACCCAGGTGTCGAGGGCGTGCTGGTTCGCCGCCAGAGCAGTCGTCCACTGCTGCATCTGCTCGGCGTTACCGCCAGCCTTTATGCCCGCCTGCAGCGTGCCGATCGTGCGTTGGAAGGTGTCGGTGTTATCGCCCCGATAGCTGTCGGAGATGGCAGAGGCGCGCGCACGCGCCTGGTTAGCGGCGGCGGCGCTGGCCGCGGCTGAGTTGGCCGGATCGGGGGCAAATGGAATGAACTGCGGCGAACCCGAGAAGAGATGCACCGCGGCATCGCCATAGGTGTTGAAGAAGCGGCCGGCAGATGTCCAGGCACGATCAATGCTGTTCTTGATGTGATCCCACGACGCTGCCAACCCTTCGGCCTTGTCGGATGCACCCCCAATTGCCTGTATGAGCAGGCCGAGCTGCAGCTTCTGGGCTTCCTCCTGACGACCTTCCTCCACCAGCTTGTCGATCCGCTCGGCCTGAGCCTGGGTGAGCAGGCCATATTTCTGGGCGAGGTCATCGGCGCCGTGGATCGGATCAGCGAACGCAGCAGCGAGCTCCTGCTGGGCTCCCTTGGCATCCTGACCGGTGGCGGCAGCGAAATCCTTGGTGATCGCCGTCAGGCCAACGAGGACGTCGCCCGACTTGGCGACGGACAGGTAACCGGCCTCGATGTCGCGAGCGGCGCTCACGGTGGTGTTGCCCGCTGCCGCTGCCGCTTCGGCGTTGGCTTCGAGCTGCGCACCGCTCTGTCCCAGTGCGCGACCGGACCCTTCGGCCAGCGCGTTCAGTTTGCCGATGGCATCGCCGTATGAGATCGCGGCAACAGCTGCAGCGGTCATCACGATCGCGCCGGCGGTGATCGCCAACGCCGTCGGGTTCAGGATCGCTCGCACCTTGGCGAGGCCGCCGGCGACGCCACCGTCATCGACCGACAGCACCTCGCCCAGCTTGTGCGCCTCTAGCGCCGCCGCCTTGATCGGCGATGCGCCGGCCATGACGCTGTCGCTGAACCGCATCGCCGCCGACTGGCCGATGATGAACTGCTGCCGGTTGAAGCTCAGGGCAGAGCTATGGTCGCCCAGCTCCTTCTTCGCGGCGTTGAGCGCCTTCGCGCTGTTCGACACGGCCTTCTCGTGCTCGGCCTCGCCGATCAGATTGGCAGCGAGCAGCTCGGCTGCATTCTTGATCTCGGCATCGTATTTGGCTTGGGCATCGTGCAGCGGGTCGAGCTTGGCCTTCAGCGAGGTCGCGCGAGCTTCGAGGTCTTCCTGCGCCGCCAGCAGCTCGCGGAAGTCGGCAGCGGCATCGCGCGCGCTCTGGCCGCCATAGTTGGTCGACGCCCCCGCCTGGTAGATCTGCTGGGTCTGCGTGTTCGGCGCGATCGCCGCGAGCTTCTCGGTTGCTTGGGCGCGCCGGCGATCGGCTGCGATCAGGTCATCGGTCGCCTGGTCATAGGACCGAACAAGACGCTTTGCCTGCGCGTCGCCAGTGTCCGACAGGTCGACGAGCGCCTTCTTGCCGTCGCCATTGTCGACCGCGAGGCGGATGCCGACCGAATTACCCATTCTCCGCCTCCTCTTCGCTCAGGTCGTCATCGCCGCCGGTCAGGATCGCCGCCTCGACCCCGGGCAGCACGCGGGCGAGCAGCGCCATGTCGGCTTCCATCGCCTCGCCCATCGCGAGAACGGTCCCGAACTTCAGCGCCACCGGCCGCATGATCGAGCCACCCATCGGCAGGGCGAACTGTGCATATTGCAACTGCGACCCGCAGCCGGCGATCACGTCCCAGACGCCTAGGCCTTCTTCGGTTTGCGGCTCGTTCGTGCGGTAGGGGCAGCCGGTGCTGTCTTCGCCGGGTCGGCACCGTCCGTGCTCTCCTGCTCCGCAGCTGAGCTGGCAGTACCGGCCGCCCGCGTCTCCGCCTCCCCAGTGCCACTCGGCGAGGCGGACCAGGCGTTTCCCTCCGTGTCGCGCTTCAGCCACGGAATGACATAGACGCGATCGGCCGCCTCGAACGTGCGGTGGTCACCGACGAACGCCGCGACGTGCTCGGGCGTGACATCCCACGGCTGGCCGTCCAGCCCGCCGACGCCGCGCCATTCGAGCAGGCCGCGCCGGATCAGCTCGCGGCTGAGCTCGTCGCCGGCGTTCTCCATGTCCTCGGCGTCGAGATCGAGCGCGACCCGCACCGCGCGGCGCGCAGCGCGCACGGCGGGGACGGTGATCGGCGCGAACCGCACCTCGACGGCCGGCTCCTCGCCGACCGCCGGGAACAGCTCCAGCCACTCGGGCTCGGTGGATGCGATCCGCAGCATCAGTAGCCCGCCACGTCGTTGGTCAGCGTCGCGATGACGCTGTTGCTGCCGGCACCGCTCGCCTGCCAATTGTAGGTGGCCTGGATGCCGTTCGGGCCCGAGACCGGTCGCTTCACCGCCGGCAGGAACACGCGCGGGACCTTGAACAGCAACCCGTGCGGCCCGGTAACCCAGCCGAAGTCGAGCTCGCACGGCGTGCTGGTCGAGGCGGCATTGTAGAGCGTCAGGTCCTTGTAGCGAACGACCACCGAGCCGGTCATGCTGACCATGCCCGGATCGCTGTCCTCGATCCGGCCGTCGGCCTTGATCGTCTCCACCTTCTCCAACGCGTTGCTGTAGGTGAAGTCAGCCGACACGACGCTGCCGAGGGCGGCACCATCCTTGCTGACGCTGCCGGTCGCCTGCGGGAAGCGGGCGACCGCGAGCGATGGCGTCGCCCCGCCCGCCGCGCTGACGCCGGCGATCGGTGTCTCGCCGATGCCAACCAGGCTGCAGGTTGCGTTGAGCAGGCCGGTACGGGCCATGCCGATCTTCAGCTGGTTGCCGCGCAGGCCGTAATGCTGGCTGTAGGCCGGCACCTCGGGCGCACCGACCTCGATCGACATGCTGGGCAGCGTCTGCGCCCCCGACGTGAAGGTGTGGACCTCCTCGCCACCCGCCCCGGGCGTGCTCACCGGCGCACCGAAATACAGCTTCAGCCAGTGGCCGAAGTTGCGCACGTCGACCGGCACGACCATGTCGCCGTCGTTGGTGGCGACGTCGGGGGTTGGGTCCTGCATCTCGCGGCCCTGCCCGAGCAGGTCGGACATGATCAGTGGCCGTTCTTCGCCCAGGGTGTGAGAGACGAACGGGCACCCGAACCAGGCGGGCCCGGCGGCCGGTACCGTCCCGGGCGTGGCTTCAAAGACGCCGAACGCCTTGGCGTTCGCACCGCGTGCTCTGGACATGCTGTTCTCCATGAAAAAGGCGGCTTGCGCCGCCTGGTTGTTCGTCAGCTTGAAGGGACTGCCGAGAAAAGCAGGCAGCGCTCGACGTTGTGCTTTATAGTTGACAAGCCGCCGGTGGTAGTCTACTTCAGTTTACATGCAGGTGACGGAAACCCTCGTGTTCGCAGACTGGCTGGCCGGCCTGCGTGACGTGGTCGCCCGTCGAGCGATCCTGAAGCGCTTGGTCCGTCTCGCGGCCACCGGCAGTTTCGGCGACTGGGCTGCCGTCGGCGACGGGGTGGCCGAGATGCGCTTCCACATCGGGCCCGGTTACCGGGTCTATTTCACGTTGCACGACGGAGCCGTGATCCTGTGCGGAGGGGATAAGGGCTCGCAAGGCCGCGACATCGCCAAGGCCAAGGAACTGGCGGCCGGCCTAGCCTAGAGGATCAAGGTCATGACTATCGTAACCCGCGCATTCGATGCGGCTCGCTATCTCGACGGTCCGGAAGACGAGGCCGACCTGTTGAGCGATGCGCTGGCCGATGGCGATCACCGGTACATCGCCGCCGCACTGGGCACCGTCGCGCGCGCGCATGGTGGCATCGCTCAGCTGTCGACCGCTACCGGGCTGACCCGTGCGGCCTTGCACAAAGCGCTGAGCGAGAAGGGCAACCCGACGCTGGAAACCGTGCTCAAGGTGCTGGAGGCGCTCGGCCTGCGCATGCACATCGAGCGGCGGGAACTGGCCGACGTCGAGTAAGGTGTCTGGTCCTCTCCTCAGGTGAACGGATGTGGGGTCGTGTACGAGGCCGTCACGATGACGTTGGCCCCCCGCGGCGGCGCACCGCCGGCGACGTAGATCTCTTCGGTTTCCGGGGCGGTGGCGTCGACCCAGGTGCAGAGGCCGCCGAGCGTGCGGTCCGCCTCGATCACCGCGCCGATCGCGCCGAGCATGTCGTCCAGAGCGCTCTCGGTCAGTGCCGCCAGCTCGACCGAGATCCGCTGGTCGTAGTTATAGGCGAGCGGGCTGAGGTCGACCTCCGGTTCGCCGGGATCGCCGCTGCGCACCACGACGCGGCCGCCAGCATCGATGCGCGCCGGCGTATCCTCGTCGCCGGACATGCCGACGACCGTTGCCAGAGGCAGCGCCGCGGCGATCGCGTCCTTTAGCGCGGTCGGCACGGCTAGCCGCTTGCTCATGAGCTGCCGAGCCGCCGCTGGAGCGCGGTGCCGAATGCAGACGCCCAGCGCTGGCCTGGCCCGTCCAGATCTAGCAGCCTTGGCATGCGCACCGACTTCACCAGCGTGAACATGAGCACCAGCTTGCCTTTCTGGCCCTTCGGCCGCCGCAGCCGCCGCCCGCGCGACTGATCCGGATCAACGAACGCGAGCAGATGGCCGTTGCGGCCCGGCTTGATGATCAAGTCCTGGCCGAATACCGCCTCGACCTCGACCGGCGACATACGGCTGCCGGCCCCGCGCGCCTTGCGACCGGCACCGATCGCCGAGCCGCGCCGCGACAGCGGCACGGAAGCGGTCGGGATGGCGAGGTACTTGCCGCCGGCGATCGGCACGATCTGCGCACCGCGCAGGAAGCTATCGATGATCAGCGGCGCGTTCGAATGGATGTAACCGGCCGGGTGCATGCTCTTAGCCGACTTGGGATAGACGTCACCGCGCCATGTGTTCGCGAGGCGCCCACCCAGCCCCGCGCCGACGACCTGGTCGCGCAGCTCCTGCTTGGCATCGGGCATAGTGTCGCGCATCGCACCGGACGAGGCGGCAGCGATCTGCCCTTCGACCTCGTGCATGACGCCCGCGAACGACGGGACGCTGATCTCGAGCCTCACGCCGGGTCGGTCGTACAATTCCAGGAGACGCGTTCATCGTCGAGCATTGGCTCGCCGGTGATCGTGAGGACCTCCTGCCCGATCACGATCTGGTCGCCGGCCTGTGGTGCGGGTACGTCGCCGCGCAGCAGCTGCAGGCCGTTGGTCGCCTGTACGATGCTGGCACCGCCGAACCGGGACACCGCGTCCGGCTGGCCGCGAATGGCCCTGGTCGAAATCGTATCGCCATTCTTCGTCGTGTAGATGGCCGCAACCGAGCCAGGAGCCCGGAACAACGCCGCCGCGGCCGCCGCGAACGGATCGGATGCTGCCGGCGAGGGTGGCCTGACAGTGATGCCAAACCCGAGGCTGGCGACATAGGCGTCAACGACGGCCGCGTCGCTGACGTCGCTGCCCAGGCCGAGCGCCGTCCGCATCTCGGCGACCGAAGGCGCGCTCACAGGCTGTGCACCCGCCCGGCATAGAACGGGCCTTTGCCCTCGATCGCGATCACCAGCCGGACAGGCTCGTCGTCGATGATCCCCGCCACGGCCTGTTCAGGCGGCTTGCCGCTCTTGTTAGGAACGAACGCCACCTTGCCGCGGGAAAGCCCTGCCAGGCCATCGAACACGCCGTCGATGACAAGGCGGACCTGCCGGCCGTTGTCGATGATCACAGCCGCCTCACAGTCAGCACCAGGGTCCGCTCATATTCCTGGAACGGCGTGTCGGTGGTGCGGATCAGCGCCGAGACGGCGACCTGGATACCGGCAGCGGTGAACACGTCGGCCGTCTGGCTGGCGGGATCGATCAGGAACCACACCTGGACGTGCGTGCCGTCCGCGGCGATCACCGGCAGGCGCGGCGCTTGCTGGTCGATCTGCACGCCGGCCGCCGCGCCCGCGGCCGAGATGGTGATCCGCTCGATCGCGGCGATGAGGCTGCCGGCGGCAAGCACCGGCGAGAAGTCCCAGGCATAGGGCGAACGATCGGCCGGATCGAAAGGGCGGCCCCACACCGGCGCGCCCACCGGGATGGCGTTGCCGGCGGCCGCGACGACCGGCACCTTCTGCACCGCCGTGACCTGGTCGCTGGCGGCGAGGAGCGGCCCGGTGACGTTGCCGGCCGGCGGGTTCAGCAGGCCGAGCGCGAGGAGGATAGCAATCATCGGCCGGCCCTCACGAAGGATAGCTAAGCGGGATGGAGAGGTCACCGTCCACATAGTCCGACCCGCCCTGCGGCGGGGATCGGGTAGCCAGGAGCGTAAGAGCGCCAGCGAGGTCGTTCGTCCCGTAGATCGTCCCGGTGTCGAAGCTGTATCCTGCCGCTTCCGAGCACTCGTGAAGGACGAGGCGATCAGGCCGGTGGGTCGCGCCCATGTCGATGGCGAAAAAGCCACCGCCGGTGCCGCTCTCCGTGATGTAGCTTGACGCTATCGACCCATCGATCAGCCGCGAAACCGGGTTGCCGGCCTGCGAACCGTCGATGATCGAAGCAGCCATGACGCTCTTGTCGAGAGCGGTCGCCCCTTCGTACAGCGTGGCTTCGGCGCAGCCGAACCGCCAATATGGGAAAGTGCTCGCGCTGTAGCCGCTACGCGTGAGATCCGGGTGGACGACAATGTACCTGAACCCGGTCGACGCGGTAGCGGGCGGCGGGGCGACTGCAGTGCTCGTCGAGAGAGGAAGCGCCAGGAAGTCCTTCACGCCATCGAAGGCAGGATGCCCGGTGATGCCCCAGATGCCGTTGCCGCTGTCGGTCAGCGTTTCTCCCGAGCCGATGTCGTAATACATGACCTCATCGAAGCCGGCCTGCTGAAGCGAAAGCAGGCTTGCCTCGGCCGCGCCACGCGCGAGCGGGCTATAAGCCAGCGTCACCGCGAACGGATCGTATCCCGGGTAGTTCGCCGGATCGTAGGTGCCGCTGCTGATGATGCTGACGCCATTGACCTCATAGCCGACGAGCTTGAGCACGCGCTGGTCGGCGTTCGCCTTGGCGTCGTGCCAGTAGCCAATCGATGCCGATGCAGCGCTCAGCGAGTGCGGCCCAACATAATTGATGATGTTGTCCATCGCCGCGTCGACGTCGCCGGCCTGCACCATCGCGGTCTGCTGCTGGAACGCGGTCTCGTCCAGACCCTGCCCGCCGTTGAGCGAGGCACGCGGCACGGCGAAGTTGCCGCCGATATAGCCAGAGCAGGTCCAGCCGTAGAAGTCCGACCAGGAGCCGCCGGCATAAGCCAAGCCCTGGTCGACATAGGTGGCGAAGTTCTGCGAGACGGGCTGGCACCCGATCACCCACTTGTAGCCCCTGCCACGACAGAGCTTGGCGAGCTGCGCCGACCGATAGCCGTTGTACCAGGTCTGCTTGAGGTTGGTGTTGTCGATGTAGCCGGGTGCTGGCGGCGATGCCGTCCCGTTGCGCGAGTCATACACGCCCAGGCCCATGGCGTCGTACTGCTGGGTGGCGTAGCCCTGCGTCGGAAACTTCCCGTTCCAGACCTCGTTCGCCCACTCGTTGAAGACGTCGTGGCCGGCTGCACGGAGCCGGTCGAACTGCCCCCACATCGCCTGGTACTGCGCGTCGGTGGTCGTCTTGGGCAGGCAGGCCCACAGGTCGATGCCGGCCGCGATGCACATCTCGACCTTTACGGCCAACGGCACGTAGTTCTGATCGCCCGCGATGTTGCGGTAGCTGATGTTGTCTGGCGGCAGGATCGCGTAGGTCGCGTTGTTGACAGCCGACCAGTCGAGATCGCGGAACCGGGAAAACCGGCTCATCGTGGCGATCCAGCTGTCCTTGAACCGGTGCGCGCGGGTGCCGGCCTTCCACGCCCGCCACGCCGCCGCCTCGTCCTCCCGCACAAGCGCGATGAAGGTGGGTGGCGTGCGGATCGCGGTGACCGCCAGCACATTGACGTTGCCGTTGCCGCCCGGCTTGCTCACCCATGTGGTCGTGAAGCCATCGCTGGTCCGGGTCAGTGGCGGCCGGCCGTAGAACGTCCCGGGCTCGTTCGACCCGGTCAGAACGATATCGATGTCGCCGTCGGTGATGACCCGCAGTCCGAACGGCGTGACGCTGCCGTCGTCCATCGGAAACTGGAAGCTGTAGGTGATGTTGGCGGTCGACTGCGGGACGCCGTTGGCATCGTAGGTGCCGCCGTTGTCGCGCGGCGTGCCGTCGTCGTTGTAGCGGCCGCCGCTGCTGACGTCCTCGGCCCCCTTCATATAGTCGAGGAAGACGAGGTTCTTGGTGTAGTAGGTGAATACCGCACTGTTGATGCCGCACTTCATGGTGCGGCTGCCGGCCTCGGGCAGGAACAGCATGCTGTTGCGGCTGGTGCCGTTCGGCAGGTGCTCGGTGATCAGGCCGGATCGGGCGGTCGGGGTGCCGGTGACCGCCGCGCTCGCGTTGTTGATCGCGATACCTGGGATCGTTGTCGTGAACGTCGAGCCCGGCGCGCGGCCGAGCAGCGTCACGCCGGCAGGAACTGCGACATTCAGGCTGACCGGAGCCGACCAGGCCAGCCGCGCGCCGGGGATCGTACCGGTCAGCGCCGGCAGAACTGCCAGCACTGCGGCAACCGAGCCGATCCGGAACCCGAGCCCAATCATCAGACGAGCGCCACCACCGTCGCCGTCGTGCCAGCTGCCAGGACGTAAACAGGCTGGACCGGCAGCAGCTGCCCGGCAGTCACCGGGATGGTGATCGCCACGCCGCTCGCGCCCTTTAGCGCCAGGTTGCCGGCGACCGTCACGAGCAGGGCCTTGGGCGCGACGGCGAGCGGCACGGTGTCGCTGGGCACTACTGCGAGGACGTCGGTTGCGCTGGTGGTGCGCGAGAAGACGTCCAGGAGCGCTTTGAGGCGGCCGAGCAGCGTTCGGGGTGCCGGTGCGTCCGCGACCAGGCCCATCGCGTCGGTGCCCGTCGTGTCGAACAGCTGGTCACGGCCGTGAAGCTTGCCGCCGATCAGGTCGCCAATCGGCGTATTCGCCGGAACCGGAGTGGTTGCGTCGGTCATCAGCTACCTCGCTGGGAAAGGGGATCGGCGACGGTCGCCAAGGGGGGAAGCGCCGCCGCCGAAGGGGTCAGGCCGCGGCTGGCGCGGCGTAGACGTCGATCATCTTGACGTGACCGGCTGCGAGCAACGCATCGATATCGTCGTCGGTGAGGTCGGCGAGTGCGATCAGCTCCTCGGTCAGCACCGCGCCCGGCGGGATCATGTCTTCGGGAGAGACGTGGATCTCGGACACCGCCTGCGGCACCTTGACGGTCTTCGGGGCGTCGGGGCCGACGCCCAGGATGTTTTTCGTGATCGAGGCGGCGGTGCTGGCGAGGCTGGTCTTCGTCTTCGCCGCGGTCGTCTTGCTGTCGTTGTCGGCCATGAGTGGCGCTCCTGCAGAGTTCGCCCGGCTCAGCCGGGCTCAGATTGTGGTGGAGGCGAGCGACCGATCAGCCGACCGTGACGCACATGGTGGCGTTGGCGCGCTTGGGGATCGGCAGTGGTGCCGACTGGGTCATCACCCACTCCGCCGCCGGGTTCTGATCGATCCAGTTCTTCGGGAACCAGGGCGTCGCGATGTACCCGGCTTCCGGATCGAGGATCGCGCCATAGGTCGGCGTGCCTTCGAACGCGCCGGGCGCACCGATAATGACGGTGTAGTCGGGCAGCAGCTGCTTTATCGTGCCGTCGACGTCCTCGTATGTGTCGTTGTAGACGTACAGCTCCACCGTGCCGATCCGGCCCTTGTAGACCGGCGAGCCGGGCACGCCCGGCTGGAAGCCGAGGTTCACGGCGCTGGTCGACTGACCGGTGGTAAGGTCGATCCGGGTCTTGAAGGCGGGATCGGCGACGAACGGTGCCCATGCCTTCTTGTCGAAGACGACGTGGCTCGGTGCCGCGCCGACCAGCGTCGCCACATCATCAAGCCAGCCCTCGAGCATTGCCACTTGGCCGCCCGCCATCTGCGTCCAGCGTGCCGGTCCGAGCAGGACCTTGGTCATGGCCGGATCGCGGGCGAAGTCGACGATCGCCAGCGGGTAATCCTCGCCGACAATGGTAACGCGCCCGGTGCGCAGGATCTCGGCCGCCATCACCTCGTCGCGGCGCTCGAGCTTCTTCTTCTGGCCGGCCATATAGTCGAGCATCATCAGGTCGCGACGATCGGCGAGCGAAAGGCTGCCGCCGATCGCCTCGCCCGGCCGGCGCTTCGAGAACTTGGTCGGGTCGACGCGGTCCAGCGGCTTCAGATAACCGGGAGTGAAGCTCTCGGTCTGGAAGCCCTTGTCCTGGCTCGGCTTGCCGGGCGCATAAGGGCTGACGAAGGGCGCGATGCGCAGATCGTCGAACACCCGGTCCCATTTGACGTCGGGCGTGTCGAACAGGATCGGCGTAGCGGAAAAGAACAACGCCCGGAGGAACTGGCCGGGAACGCGGATCGGCTCGATGACCGCGAGCAGCTCCGTCGTGTCGTAGAGGGTGAATGCCATCAAAGGTCTCCTGGAAACGAAAGGGGCGGCTCAGCCGAAGCCAAGCCGCCCGGAACGGGAGCGGATCGCGGGATTGCCGCTGATCAGCCCATCGTGATGTTGAGGCGGCGCAGCTGCTCGCGGGTGCTGTCGGCGGTCAGCCCGGCACCGAAGATCAGCTGCTCCTTGACGAAGTCGCCGCTCTCATAGGCGATCGCTTCGACGTCGCCGGCGGTGGCGTCGGCATCATAGGCCAGCACCAGGCTGGGGCTCTGGCTGCCGTCGGTCGCCGCCGCGGTCGCCAACATCGCCTTGCTGGTGCCAGCTGCGACGGTGATGATGAAGGCGTCCCCGGCGACGAACGCGTTGGCCCCCGGCGTAATCGTGAACCCGACCGGCCCTGCATAGGCCGCGCCTGTCGCGGCGGCGGCCTCGATCACCACGCCTTCGGGGTCGATGACCTCGAACGTGTTGGCCGAGGTCAGCCGCGCGGTGTAGGCACCGGTTTTGACGCGCTGGCCAACGGTGGGCGCGGAGATCGTGCCGTTGCCGGTGTTGCCCGCCGGCTTGGCCGCGGCGCTGGCGGTGCCGGCGGTGGCGATGCCGAGCACCGAAGCGGCGAGATAGATGGCTCCAGCCAGCAGCGTCACCTTGCGGGTGCGCAGCAGGGCCTGGCCACGAATGAAGGTCTTGGGCGCATTGAGCGCCTCGACCGTGCGCGATGCACGCTCGTACATGGGCAATCCTTTCGAGAAGCGCTGCGGTCAGGCGGCGCGAGGGTCAGCAGGAAG
>NZ_CAHJXA010000007.1 GCF_903644135.1 Sphingomonas bacterium
GACCTGATCCAGGAGGGCAATATCGGCCTGATGAAGGCGGTCGACAAGTTCGAGTATCGCCGGGGCTACAAGTTCTCGACCTATGCGACGTGGTGGATCCGGCAGGCGATCACCCGCAGCATCGCCGACCAGGCGCGGACGATCCGCATCCCGGTCCACATGATTGAGACGATCAACAAGCTGGTCCGCACCAGCCGTCAGTTCCTCCACGAGCAGGGCCGCGAGCCAACCCCGGAGGAGATGGCCGAGCGCCTCTCCATGCCGCTGGAGAAGGTGCGCAAGGTGATGAAGATCGCCAAGGAGCCGATCAGCCTCGAGACGCCGATCGGCGACGAGGAGGACAGCCACCTCGGCGATTTCATCGAGGACAAGAACGCGGTGATCCCGGTCGACGCGGCAATTCAGGCGAACCTCAAGGAGACGGTGACCCGGGTGCTCGCGTCGCTGACCCCGCGCGAGGAGCGCGTGCTGCGCATGCGCTTCGGCATCGGCATGAACACCGACCACACGCTGGAGGAGGTCGGGCAGCAGTTCAGCGTCACCCGCGAGCGCATCCGCCAGATCGAGGCGAAGGCGCTGAGGAAGCTCAAGCACCCGAGCCGCAGCCGCAAGATGCGCAGCTTCCTCGACCAGTAAGCCTCTGCCGGCGCTCCTTTCCATCGGGAGCGCCGGCTAACCCCGCGTAAACCGCGTCTTTACGCGCTTCGGTATAGATAGCTGTCCGACAGCCAGTCGCACCGGCACCGATGCCGGCTATCGAAGGGGCATGATGGATCAGGGGCTTGCCAGCAACGGCGCGATGAGGATGCCGGGCGGCCTTGTCAGGCTGGCCGACGCCGATGGCGCGGCAGCCCATGCCTGGTGCCGCCATCTCGCCACGCCGCAGGCGCAGCAGCGCGATCTGGGTGATGCGGTCCATGCGCTGTGCATCCTGCATGGCCATCAGCCGGGCCTCGCCGATGCCGCGCGCGACCATGGCGCGACGCCGACCGCCAGGCAGTGGTTGAACCAGGCCGCCGATGGCTTCGCGGCCGAGCGCAGCCTGCTCGCCAAGCTCGCCGCCGCCGCCGGGCCGCTGCCATCCACCCCCGGCCATGCCGAAAGTCAGGCCGCGATTACGGCGCAGCGCCATGCGCTGGAGATGCTGGCGCGCTCCGACCGCTGCGGCTGCGCGATCGGCGCGGTCGCGGCGCTGGTCGGCGACTGGCTGGCGATCCGTCGCATCCTCGACGCCGCGGCGGCCCGCTATACGGTCGCAGCACCTGCGATGACCCTGCCGGCCGACGCAACGCCGGCAATGGTCGCGAGTGTCGCCACCTCACCCGGCATCGAACGCGCGATCGGTTTCGGCGCGGAGCAGCTCCTCGCTCAGCATCGCGGGCTGTGGAGCCTGCTGGAAGCCCGCGCCGAGGCGCGCGACCGCAGCTGACTTGCACCGCTGCGGCGCTTGCCGCACAGCCGCCCGGCCATTGCACGGGACCGGCCATGAAGCGCTTCAACGGTACGCAGCATTATGTCGCCACCGACGACCTGAAGGTCGCGGTCAACGCCGCGGTGCAGCTCCGCCGGCCGCTGCTGGTCAAGGGCGAGCCCGGCACCGGCAAGACCGTCCTCGCCTTTGAGATCGCCAAGGCGACCGGGGCCGAGCTGATCGAGTGGAACGTCAAGTCGACCACCAAGGCGCAGCAGGGCCTCTACGAGTATGACGCCGTCGCTCGCCTGCGCGACGGCCAACTGGGCGACGCGCGCGTCCACGACATCGCCAACTATATCCGTCGTGGCAAATTGTGGGAGGCGTTCACCCGCCCCTCCCCGCCTGTCCTGCTGATCGACGAGATCGACAAGGCCGATATCGAGTTCCCCAACGACCTGCTGCAGGAGCTCGATCGCATGGAGTTCCACGTCTATGAGACGGGCGAAACCGTTCGCGCGGTCGAGCGGCCGATCGTGGTCATCACCAGCAACAACGAGAAGGAGCTGCCCGACGCGTTCCTGCGCCGCTGTTTCTTCCATTACATCAAGTTTCCCGACCGGACGACGATGCAGGCGATCGTCGACGTCCACTTCCCCGGCATCCAGAAGATACTGGTCAGTCGGGCGATGGACCTCTTCTACGACGTGCGCGATGTGCCGGGATTGAAGAAGAAGCCGTCGACCAGCGAGCTGCTCGACTGGCTCAAGCTCCTCCTCCACGAGGACATGCCGCTGGAGGTGCTGCAGAACCGCGACCCGACCAAGGCGATCCCGCCGCTCCACGGCGCGCGGCTCAAGAACGAACAGGACGTGATGCTGTTCGAGCGACTGGCGTTCATGGCCAAGCGGCAGGCGAACCGGCCCTAGAAGCATTTGTTAACCATGATCCGACACCCGGCGGTGAGGGTGGTGCCACTACTGACCGGACATGCGATCCCCTCTCGCGGCTTTGGCCCTGTTGGCTACCTCCTTCGGCTCCGCGCTCCCGGCGATGGCCGCCCCCCTGCTCGATTATGTCGGCCAATGCGTGCCGTTCGCGCGCGAGGCGTCTGGCATCCAGATCTATGGCGACGCCTGGACCTGGTGGGATCAGGCGGACGGTCGCTATCGGCGCGGCCATGCCCCGCACGAAGGCGCGGTGATCGTATTCGCGCGCAGCGGCCGGCTGCCGCTGGGTCATGTCGCGGTGGTCAGCCGCGTCGTCGAGGACCGGGTGGTAATGCTGACCCACGCCAACTGGTCGCGGCAGAACGGCGCGCGGGGTCACACCGAGCAGGATGTCACGCTGTTCGACGTCAGCCGCGACAATGACTGGAGCGAGGTCCGGGTCTGGTTCCGCGACAATAACGGGCTGGGCACCACGACCTATGCCGTGCGTGGCTTCGTCTATGGCGATGGTCGCCCGGCGCGCGAGCTGACCAGCCGCAATCCCGATTATGTCGGCGCGCTGATCGACGCCTATGTGCCGGGTGCAGGCGGCCGCGGCAGCCGTTAAGACTGCTTGCCGCTGAGGGTGGCGTTGTGCCATCGCCGTCGCCTGATCGGTGGAGACGGGCATGAAGCGGTTGGCGGTTCTGATGGCGGCACTTGTCGCTGCGACAAGCGTGCAGGCTCAGCAGCTGCCCAGTGACATCCCGGCCAAGTTCACGCCGGTCGAGGCCAGCTTCGACTTCACGCGCCGTACCGTCGAGATCGCGATGCGCGACGGAGTGAAGCTGCATACCGTCATCCTGGCGATGAAGGGCGCGAAGGACGCGCCAATCCTGCTCGACCGAAGCCCCTATGGTGCCGAGGAGGAGAGCAGCAAGAACGCCAGCGCGCATGGCGAGATGCAGGCCGGCGCAGTCGGCGCGACGCTGCTGCGTGCCGGCTATATCCTCGTGTTTCAGGACGTGCGCGGCAAGCATGGCTCGGGCGGTGCGTACGTCAACGAGCGGCCGCTGATCGGGCCGCTCAACGCCTCGAGCGTCGACCATTCCACCGACGCCTATGACACGATCGACTGGCTGGTGAAGAACGTCGACGGCACCAACGGCCGCGTCGGCATCTTCGGCACGAGCTATGACGGTATGATGGCGGCGATGGCGCTGGTCCATCCGCATCCGGCGCTGAAGGCGGCGATGCCCGCCAACCCGGTGATCAACACCTGGATGAACGACGACGATTACCACGGCGGCGCATTCCGGCTGATCGGCTATGACTATTATTATTCGCAGGACGCGGCGAAGGGCGAGGCCGGCGACCTGTGGCGCGATGATTACGACGACTACAACACCTTCCTCCACGCGGGGTCGGCGTCGGATTTCGTCAACAGCCATGGGCTCGGCCAGCTCGGCTGGGTGCGGCGGATGCACGACCATCCCGCCTATGACGCCTTCTGGCACGCCCAGGCGCTCGACGAGATCCTGCCGAAGCAGCCGCAGACGGTGCCGACGCTCTGGGTCGCCGGCCAGTGGGACCAGGAGGACATGTACGGCGCGGTCGCCGTGTATGAGGCGGTCAGCCGCAACGATCCGAGCCACCTCAACCATCTGGTGATCGGGCCGTGGAAGCATGGCGGCTGGGCGGGCGACGGCTCGACGCTGGGGCCGGTGCGCTTTGATAGCGACACGGCAGCGTGGTTCCGCCGCTACGTCATGCTGCCGTTCCTTGACGCTAATCTCAAGACCGGTGGTACGGCGGCGAACCTGCCGCCGGTGCTCGCCTTCCAGACCGGGGCGAACCAGTGGCAGCGGCTGGACCACTGGCCGCTCGCCTGTGCGACTGGATGCCCGGCACCGGCGCAGCGGCTGTACCTGCAGCCGGCCGGCGCGCTCGGCTTCGCCCCGCCCGTCGCGCGCACGACGGAGACGGCGAGCGACAGCTACGTGTCCGATCCGGCCAAGCCCATTCCCTATCGTCCGCGCCCGATCCGGCCTACCTATGCCAAAGGGTCGACCTGGGGGCAGTGGCTCGCCGACGACCAGCGCGCCTTTGCCGATCGCACCGACGTGCTGACCTATCAGACGCCGGCGCTGACCCAGCCGGTCGCGATCTCGGGCGCGGCGGTCGCCAATCTGGTGGCGGCGACGACCGGCACCGATGGCGATTTCGTCGTCAAGCTGATCGACGTCTACCCCGCCGAATACCCGGAGAAGCCGGAGATGGGCGGCTATCAGCTCGGCATCGCGATGGACATCTTCCGCGGCCGTTACGCCGCCAAGGGGTTCGGCCATGCCGAGCCGCTGGTCGCGAACCGACCGACGACGGTGCGCTTCGCGCTGCCCAACGCCAATCACGTCTTCCTGCCCGGCCACCGCATTATGGTGCAGGTGCAGTCGAGCTGGTTCCCGCTCTACGATCGCAACCCGCAAAGCTACGTCGCCAACATCTTCGACGCGAAGCCGGGCGACTACCGCAAGGCAACCGTCACGCTGTTCCACTCAGCCCGCGAGGCGAGCTTCGTCGAGCTGCCGGTTGTGGCGGCCACCTCGACCGCGACCCCTGCCCCTGCCCTGGCCGCCGCCCCGGCAATGTGACGCTGCCGGTCAGGCGTCGTGATAGGCCAGCTCGAAATTGCCCCAGCGCCGGCCGTTGAACGACAGGGGCACATAGACACTCTTGACAATGACCTGCTGCGACCGGCGGGCGATCTGATAGACCGACATCATGAATGGCGCGTCGCTGGCGATGGCGCGGCTGGTCGCGCTGTCGAGGAAGATGCGGCGGTTGCGGCAGTGAAGGTCGTTCCAGTCGACATCGCCGGGGCGCGGCGGCTTGGACCGTTCGCTGACGTGAGTGACCAGATAGCCGTTGATGTCGGAGCAGACGCAGCCCTCGACCCGCTCGCCGCTCGCGGACCATTCGTCGAGGATCGGGCGGATGTGACGGTCGGCGAAATCGTTGAAGCGGACGTCGAAACGCGGCGGCTGTGAGCCGGGGATCGGGCGGTAGTCGGTATCGAACACCGCCCGTTCGCTGATCTCGCCGCGAGCGATCGCGCCCTCGACCAGCGCCTTGACGCGGTCGCGCCCGGCGATCGCCTGCGCGACGAACGCGCCGTCCTCGACCGCGAAGCCGCCGGTGACGAGGCGGTCGAACATACCGTTGGCCAGCACCTCGAGATGGGTGATGTTGCGCTCGGCCTCGCCCAGTTGCTCGTCGTTGGTGCGGGCGTCGGCGACGAACCCGTTCAGACCATCGCGCACCCGCTCGACATTGGCCTGCACCAGCGCGGTCGAGCGCGTCATCTCGTCCGACTGGTGCGTGACCAGCCGCGCCAGCCGCGTCACCTCGCCGAGCACGCCGTCGATTGCGCCGAACCGCTCCTGCGCGCGGCGCGCCTGGACGACGCCTGCACCAAGGTCGGTGGCGATGCCACTCGCCTCCTGCTGGAGCGATGCGAGCCGCGCTCCGATCGTCTCGTTGGCGGCACGGGTGCTGGCCGCCAGCCGCTTGACCTCGTCGGCGACCACCGCGAACGGCGTTCCTGCCCCGCCGGCACGCGCCGCCTCGATTGCGGCATTGAGCGCCAGCACGTTGGTGGTGCGGGCCAGCGCGTCGATGTCGGCGGTGATCCGGCGCGCGTCCTCGGTCGCCGCCGCGAACCGGGCGATATGCGCGTCCAGCAGCACCACAAGATCGGTCAGCGCCGCGAAGTCGCTCACCGACGCCGCGATCACCGCCGCGCCGGCCTCGACATTGGCCGAGCTCTCCTCGGCCACCCGCCGCGCCTGATCCACCGACTGGGCCGCCATAGCCTGTTCGGCAGTGAGCACGCCGGTGACCGTCTGCAGGCTGGCCAGCTTCGCCAGTTGCTCGCGGATCGTCGACGACACGCGCGCCATGTGGCTCTGCGCTTCGGTCGCGCCGATGGCGACGCCGCCGCAGGCACGCGCCACCTGGCCGATCGCACTCGCGTCCCCCGATGCCTGCATGATAGCCTGTGCTCCGTCCATTCGATCCGTAATGGATGGTATTGACGAGGATTGGTTAGGGTCCGCTTAACCGGTCGGAGGAGGCGACATGTTCCTGGACTTCCTCGACGAGCTGCGCAGCGCCGGCATCCCGGCCAGCCTCAGGGAGCATCTCGTCCTGCTCGGCGCGCTGGAGCAGGAGGTGATCGGGCGGACGCCGGAGGAGTTCTACTATCTCGCCCGCGCCACCTATGTGAAGGACGAGGGGCTGCTCGACCGCTTCGACCAGGTGTTCGCCAAGGTGTTCCGCGGCGTCGCCACCAGCTTCGCCGAGACCCGCGCCGACATTCCCGCCGACTGGCTGAAGGCGATCGCCGAGAGATACCTGACCGACGAGGACAAGGTGAAGATCGAGGCGCTCGGCTCGTGGGAAGAGATCATGGCGACGCTCAAGCAGCGGCTCGCGGAGCAGGAGGGCCGTCATCAGGGCGGCAGCAAGTGGATCGGCACCGGCGGCACCAGCCCGTTCGGCAATGGCGGCTACAACCCCGAGGGCGTCCGCATCGGCGGCGAGGGCCAGCACAACCGCGCGATCAAGGTGTGGGACCAGCGGGAATTCAAGAACCTCGACAACAGCCGCGAGCTCGGCACCCGCAACATCAAGGTGGCGCTGCGCCGCCTGCGCCGCTTCGCGCGCGAGGGCGCGGCGGACGAGCTCGATATCGACGGCACCATCGATGGCACCGCGCGGCAGGGCTGGCTCGACGTCAGGATGCGGCCGGAACGGCGCAATGCGGTCAAGCTGCTGCTGTTCCTCGACGTCGGCGGGTCGATGGACCCGTTCGTCAGGCTGGTCGAGGAGCTGTTCTCGGCGGCGACGGCGGAGTTCAAGAAGCTGGAGTTCTTCTACTTCCACAACTGCCCGTATGAAGGTGTATGGAAGGACAACCGCCGCCGCTTTACCAAGCGGACGCCGACCTGGGACGTGCTCCACACATACGGCCACGATTACAAGTGCGTGTTCGTCGGCGACGCGGCGATGAGCCCGTACGAGATCATTCACCCGGGCGGCTCGGTCGAGCATATGAACGAAGAGGCTGGCGCGGTTTGGCTACAGCGGCTCACGACGACCTATCCGGCGGCGGTGTGGCTTAATCCGACACCGCGCGAGCAGTGGGACTATTCGCAGTCGGCCGGGATCGTGCGGCAGATCATGGCCGACCGGATGTATCCGCTAACGCTGGCGGGGCTTGACGAGGCGATGCGGGAGTTGACGCGCAAGCGCTAGATTGTCCCACCCGCTCCGTCACCCCGGCCTCGTGCCGGGGTCCAGGGTCACAGGCGGTAGCGTTCGCGGCTCTGGATGCCGGGACGAGCCCGGCATGACGAATGGGCGATTACCCCTCATCTCCCATTCGCAGCGCCGCAATAAACGCCTCCTGCGGGATGCTCACGCTGCCGTATTCGCGCATCTTCGCCTTGCCCTTCTTCTGCTTCTCCAGCAGCTTCTTCTTGCGCGTGGCATCGCCGCCGTAGCATTTCGCGGTCACGTCCTTGCGCATCGCGCTGATCGTTTCGCGCGCGATCACCTTGCCGCCGATCGCCGCCTGGATCGGGATCTTGAACAGGTGGCGGGGGATCAGCTCCTTCAGCCGCTCGACCATGCCGCGCCCGCGCACCTCGGCGGTGCCGCGGTGGACGATCATGCTCAGCGCGTCGACCGGCTCCTCGTTGACCAGGATGCCCATCTTGACGAGGTCGCCCTCGCGATAGCCGATCTGACTGTAGTCGAAGCTGGCATAGCCCTTGGACAGCGACTTCAGGCGGTCGTAGAAGTCGAACACCACCTCGTTGAGCGGCAGCTCGTAGGTCGCCTGCGCCCGGCCGCCGACATAGGTCAGGTTCTTCTGGATGCCGCGCCGGTCCTGGCACAGCTTGAGGATGCTGCCGAGATATTCATCGGGGACGTAGATCGTCGCCAGGATCCATGGCTCGGCGATGCTCTCGATCTTGCTGGGGTCGGGCATGTCGGCCGGATTGTGCAGCGCCAGCGCGCCGCCGCCATGCGCCAGCTCGATCTCGTATACCACCGATGGCGCGGTGGTGATGAGGTCGAGGTCGTATTCGCGGGTCAGCCGCTCCTGAATGATCTCCAGATGCAGCAGCCCCAGGAACCCACAGCGGAAGCCGAAGCCGAGCGCGGCGCTGGTCTCCATCTCGAAACTGAAAGACGCATCGTTTAGCCGCAGCCGGCTGATGCTCTCGCGCAATTTGTCGAAGTCGTTGGCGTCGACCGGGAACAGGCCGCAGAACACCACCGGCTGCACTTCCTTAAACCCCGGCAGCGCCTCGGTCGCCGGCCGCTTGGTGTCGGTCAGCGTATCGCCGACGCGGGCCTGCGCGACGTCCTTGATCTGCGCGGTGATGAAGCCGATCTCGCCCGGTCCCAGCTCGGTCAGCTGCTCGATCTTGGGGCGGAAGCAGCCGACCCGGTCGACCAGATGTTGGGTCCCGGCCTGCATGAAGCTGACCTGCTGGCCCCGCTTCATCACGCCGTCGATGACGCGGACGAGGATGACGACGCCCAGATAGGGGTCGTACCAGCTGTCGACCAGCATCGCTTTCAGCGGCGCGGCGGCGTCACCCTTGGGCGGCGGGATCTTGACGACGATCGCCTCCAGGATGTCGGCAATGCCGATCCCCGACTTGGCGCTCGCCAGCACCGCCTCCGACGCATCGAGGCCGATGACGTCCTCGATCTCCTTGCGCACCTTTTCGGGCTCGGCGGCGGGCAAGTCGATCTTGTTGATGACCGGCACGATCTCATGGTCATGCTCGATCGACTGATAGACGTTGGCGAGGGTCTGCGCCTCCACCCCCTGCGCCGCGTCGACCACCAGCAGCGCGCCCTCGCAAGCCGCTAGGCTGCGCGACACCTCATAGGCGAAATCGACATGCCCGGGTGTGTCCATCAGGTTCAGCTCATAGGTCTCGCCGTCCTTGGCGGTATAGGCCAGGCGCACCGTCTGCGCCTTGATGGTGATGCCCCGCTCCTTCTCGATGTCCATGTTGTCGAGCACCTGCTCGCTCATCTCGCGATCCGACAGACCGCCGGTCGCCTGGATCAGGCGGTCGGCGAGCGTCGACTTGCCATGGTCGATATGGGCGATGATCGAGAAATTGCGGATGTGGTCGAGGGCGGTGGTCACGGGATCGGGCTGTCTTCCTTAAGCGTGCGGTGGCCCTAGCACCCCCTCTCCGATCTGCCAAAGACCGGCGCTTGCCGCCGTCAGCTTCGCAGCAAGCGATCGATGGCGCTCAGGGCATTGAGGTAGCGCACCTCGCCCGTGCCGCTCACCAGCGCCCAGCGAACGCCGCGCCGCTCCAGCTCCAGCTTCGACAGGTCGAAGAAGCGCAGCCGCGCCGCCTCGGTGCCGAACATGCGTGTGCCGTCCTCTACCCAGGGCAGATCGATGTCGAACAGCAGGTACAGGTCGGCATAGCTGCGCCAACGGTCGAACCAGCGATCACGCCGGCCGAACAGCATGTCCGCCCAGACCGCGCTCATCAGCGGGTCGGTGTCGAGGATCACCGGCTGCGCGCCCTCCGCCATCGCCGTCGCGACCTTGGCGTCGTGAGCCTTGGCGATCATGACCAGGTCGGCCATGGTCAGGTCGGTGCCGAACGCCTCGCAATAGGTGCGGCCGAACTCGGCAATGCAGCGCGTGCCGAAATGCTGAGCAAGCCGCGGTGCCATGGTCGACTTGCCGGTGCTCTCCGGCCCGTGCAGGCAGATCGAGCGGGGCGTCATGCCGCCATCGGTCCGGCGTGAGGCGGCCGGGTGGCGCGCCGCCAGTCGATCCAGCCCCATACCGACAGCGCCAGATAGATCACGTACAGCCCCGCCGCCGCCCAAAGCCCCTTGGTGACGTACAGCGGCACCGCGACGCAGTCGACCGCGATCCACACCGCCCAGTTCTCGATCTGCCGCCGCGCGAGCAACAGCTGTGCGACGATGCTGGGCACGGCGACGGCGGCGTCCCACCATGGATAGGAGGCGTCGGTATAGCCGCGCATGATCGCGCCCCAGCCGATCGTCGCTCCCACGCCCGCCACGCTCCAGCCGAGCAACGCGCGCACGCTCATCGGCTCGACCATCACCCGGCCGGCGGTGGCGCGCGACCGGCTCCAACTCGACCAGCCATAGAGATTGATAGCCACGTAGAAGACCTGCAGCAGCGCATCGGAATAAAGCCGTGCCGCCAGGAACACCCAGCCGAGCAACACCACAGAGGCGATCGCGAACGGATAGTTCCACAGCGACCGCCGCACCAGCAGGGCGACGCACAGCACACCGAGCCCGGCGGCGATCCACTCGATCCTCGACATGCTCTCGGGTGATAGCGCCGCTTGCTCAGGCGCTGCAATGGTCGGGGCGATAGGATTCGAACCTACGACCCCTGGACCCCGAGACCAGTGCGCTACCAGACTGCGCCACGCCCCGACACATTGCAGGGGCGTGCGCGTAGCGGGGGGATGATCCGCCCGCAACAAAAATGATCAGCGTCCGATCCGTACGCCGATCCACAACGTACGAGGCGTGCCCAGATCGATCGATCCGCCAGAGTTGCGCGTCACCACCGTCGCGTCGGTCAGGTTCTCGCCGCGCGCGACCAGCGCCACGCCGTGGCGCAGCGGCAGCGTCGCCACCGCGTCGAGCGTCGTCACCGGCGGTAGCGGTCCGGTCTGCAGGTCGTCCTCATATTGCAGGCCGATATGGCGCAGCGTCGCCGAGAGGCCCGGGCCGTGGCGCGGCTCCCACGCGAGCGTGCCGCTGGCGGCGTGGCGGGGGCTCTGCGCGGGTTGCAGGCCGTCGAGCGCGCTGCCCGGTGCACGGACATGCGCGTCGGTGAAGGCGTAGGACGCCGTCACCGCCAGCGCGCCGCGCCGCCAGCCGCCGCTCGCCTCCACACCCTTGGCGACGATCGCGTCGACGTTGCGGCGCTGGCGCAGATTGGGGCCGATCGTCACGTTGGCGATCGCATCGCCGAGGCGGTTGTAGAAGCCGGTCAGGGACAGCGTCGCTCCACCGAACGGCCGCCAGTCGATCCCCGCCTCGGCCCCCTTCAGCCGCTCGGGCTGCAGGCCGGCATTTGCCTGGGTCGTGACCGGGAAGACGACATAGGGCCGGTACAGCTCGTTCAGCGTCGGCACGCGAAAACCGGTGTACGCGGCGGCGCGGACCTCCAGCGATCCGGCGGCATGAAGCAGCGCACCGACCCGGCCGGTAGGTACGATGCCGCTGCGGTCGGGATAGTCGTTGCTGGTGGTGATCCTGCCCGCCTGGTTCGCCTCGCGGAAGAAGCCGTCGCTGATCGTCCAGCGGTCGACCCGGCCGCCGCCGGTCAGGACCAATGAGCCCAGCGTCCAGTCGTCCTCTGCGAACAGGCCGCTGGTGGCGCTGCTGCCGCCGGCGTTGCGGCGGGCGGTGATCGCGCCGGTGGCAGCATAGGCATCCTCGAACAGCTCGCCCTCGGCATGGCGCGTGTCGACGCCGATGCGCAGCAGGTGGTCGGGGCCGACCGGCGGCCGCAGCTCCAGCTTGCCGCCGACGCCGGTCGCCGGCGTGCGCCGCTGATCGAGCGTGAGGCGAAAGGTCGTCGAGCTCACCACCTTGTTGGCAAAACCGCGGGCCTGCACATAGGCGAGCGCATCGACCTGCCAGGACCGGTCCGATCCGGGGCGTCGGATCAGGCGGATGCTGGCATCCTCGCCCTGCGAGCGGGAGTCCGCGCCGGCGAAACGCAGCGTACGGTGATCATCGAACACCAGCCCCGCCGCCTGCACTTCGGTGTCGGCGTCGATCGGCGCAACCGCGCGAAACCATGTCGACCAGTCGCGATAGCGTGCCGGCGCGGTGGCGGCGACGCGCTGGTCGGCGGGGGTGGTCTGAAACCCGTCGGAGCGTTCGAAGCGGCCGAACACCGTCGCGTAGCCCGCGCCGATGTCGGGCGAGACGCTGACCGCGCTCTGGACGCTGGCGAAGCTGCCATAGGCCGCCTCGCCAGCGACCGGCGGCAGTTGCGCCCGGCCGGCGCTGACCAGCTCGACCGTTCCCGCCACCGCGGCCGCCCCGAACGCGCCCGAGCCGCCGCCGCGAGTGACGCGGACCGCGCCGAGCCGCTCGGGCGACAGCGCGTTGAAGGGGATGTAGCCGAAGAACGGGTCGGCGATCGGCACGCCGTCGAGCAGCACCAGCGAGCGGCTGGTGGCGTTGCCGCCGAGCGAGCGCACCGTCAGCCCCTGTGCCGACGGATTGGCCGAGCGGCTGTCGGAGCGGCGGAACTGCTGCACGCCGGCGACGTCGGCGAGCACGTCCTCGACCCGGCCCGAGGCATCGCCGGTCAATCGCGAGCGGTCGATGATCGCCGAGCCATAGGCCGGCGTCCCCGGCGGCAGCGCCAGGCCGGTGCCGAGGACGACGATGTCGAGCCCAGCCGGCGGATCGGCCGGCCGTTCCTGCGCGAGGGCACAGCCGGGCACGAGCAGCGCCGCTGCGAAGAAGGTAGATCGATGCATGTGAGACGCCCGTAGCCGACAACGAGGCTCGCGGCGATCACCGCGGACGGGCGGCGCTACTGCTGCTGGCCGGCGCGGAAGCCGTCATAGCTTTGGCAGGACGGATCGCCGCGAGTTTTCTTGCAGCGCTTCGTCCAGTCACGCCGCTCGCGACCCTCTCGCTCCTCGTCCTTGCGCATCTTGCGGCCATAGTTGCGGTCCGCCTCCGCCTGGCTCGTGGTGGTCCAGTCGACGACCTTGCCGCCGACCCTGACCGGCACCGCCGCGGCCTTGACCGGCAAGGTCGCCGCGTTCCACACCGTACTGGCGACGCAACCGCCCAGCGGGAGTGCCAGCACCATCATCACCATGCCGCGCATCACATTTCCTCGCAAATCGCGTATGCCACCTATGGCGATGATCGGCGAAGAACTAGCCAAAGCCAAGCCGTTACGCGGCCGGGGTCCTGGTAGCGGCGGCGGCTTACCATCGCGTTACATTGCCGGTCCTCGACGCTGGTCCGCACAGTCCCTAGATGCGTGCGGGCATCGGCATCCGGTTGGTGCCGTTCCGCGAGAGATTGTCAGCAATGGCCGAAAACGACACCGTCATCGCCGCCGCGCGCAACTGGAAGGGCGAGCCGCTGGCACTGGCGACGGTGGTATCGACCTGGGGCTCGGCACCGCGGCCACGCGGCAGCCACATGCTGGTCCACGCCGATGGCCGCTTCGAGGGATCGGTCTCGGGCGGCTGCGTCGAGAGCGACATCATGGAGACCGCGGCGCAGGTGATCGAGGGCGCTCCGTTCCAGGTCAAGCGCTACGGCGTGGCCGACGCCGCCGCCTGGGAAGTCGGCCTGCCCTGCGGTGGTGAGATCGCGGTGATGGTGCAGCCGGTCTCGGCGGAGGGGTTCGACCCCGAGCTGTTCGACCGCATCGCCGAGGCGCGCGATCACGGCCGGACGCTGACCGTCTCCACCGACCTCGCCAGCGGCCATAGCGACCTGCGCCCGCTGGAGACTGGGGAGACGTTCGTCAACCGCTATGATCCGCCGCGCCGGCTGCTGATCGTCGGCGCGGTGCAGATCGCGCAGTCGCTGGCCGGCCTTGCCCGGACACTGGGCATCGAGACGGTGGTGATCGATCCGCGCGCGCGCTTCCTGACGGAGGAGCGCTTTCCGGGCACGGTGCTGGACGACCGCTGGCCCGACGAGGCGATCGCCGCCTTGCGACCTGATCGCTCGACCGCGGTGGTGACGCTGAGCCACGACACCAAGATCGACGACCCGGCGCTGATCGAGGCGCTGAAGACCGATGCCGGCTATGTCGGCGCGCTCGGCAGCCGCCGCAGCCATGCCGCGCGGCGGGAGCGACTTGCCGGCGGCGGCGTTCAGGCGCACGACCTCGACCGGATCGATGCGCCGGTCGGCATCGACATCGGCGCGATCGGCCCGAGCGAGATCGCGCTGTCGATCGCGGCGGCGATGGTGGGCGCGTTCCGTGCTGAAGGGTGACGCCGATGCTCAAGGTTGAGGAATGCGTGCTGATCCTGCTCGCGGCGGGCAAGTCGGAGCGGTTCGGCGATATCCGCAGCAAGCTCGACCAGGATTTCCTGGGCAAGCCGCTCGGCCTGCATGTCGCCGTCGCGCTGGAGGACATGCCGTTTCAGGAGCGGCTGGCGGTGATCGACGGGCTCGACCTTCATTATGATCATCACGGCTTCACCGTCATCCACAACCCCGATCGCGACCTCGGCATGTCGAGTTCGGTCAAGCTGGGGGTGACGCGCGCGGTTGAGCTGGGCGCGAAGTCGGTGCTGATCGCGCTGGCCGACATGCCGCGCGTCACGGCCGCCCATCTCTATCGCGTGTTCGACGCGAGCCAGGGTGCTGACACGATCGTCGCATCGAGCGACGGCTGCGATCCCAAGCCGCCGGCCCTGTTCGGCGCGGGCCAGTTCGATTGCCTGCTCGCCCTTGATGGCGGCACCGGCGCGCGCGACCTGGTCAAGGGCGGCCGCCATGTCGTCACCGCGCCTGCCGAGCTGATCGACGTCGACACGGTGGAGGAGCTGGAACGGCTGCGCGCGCTGGTTCACGATCCCCAGTCGCGGACGCGCTGACGCTCAGGAGCGCCGCCGCCGCACCGCCGCCAACGCTCCCGCCGCCAGGGCCAGGCCGCCCAGCCCGATCGCCGCGACCACGCCGGGGTTCTTCGCCGCCGAGGTATAGACGCTGGTGGTCAGCGGATGCTGCTCGCCCGATCGCTCCTCGCCGGCGCGCACGCCCTCGAACAGGTTGCTGGGGCGTGGTTGTTGCTTGGACATGTCGCTCAACGCCCCAACCTTCTTGGGCGCGAGCCGCTCGAAGATCGCCGGGAAATGCTGGGCGAACAGTACCTGCGCCCGTCCTGCGCCGCCGACGGTGATCTCGCGCCGGGGATGCTCGGCGCAGTCGAGGATGGCGTCGGCGACCAGCTGCGGGTCATAGGCGGGCGGCGGGATCTGCGCCTCGCCGCCCTCGTGGTTGGCGGCGTGCTGCGCGATCGGCGTATCGATGCCCGATGGCTTGATCAGCGTGACCGAGATAGCGGGAGCCTGCTCGTGCAGCTCGATGCGCAGCCCCTCGACATAGGCCTTCACCGCATGTTTCGACGCCGCATAGGCCCCCATGATCGGGCTGGGAATGTCGGACGCGATCGAGCCGACGGTGATCAGCGCACCGCCGTCGCGGCGTAGCACCGGCACCGCCGCCAGGCAGCCATGGACGACGCCGAAATAGTTGGTCTGGAACATCCGCTGATGCTCGTCCTCCGGCGTGTCGATCAGGTGCGCGTAGATCGCGACGCCGGCATCGTTGACCCAGGTGTCGACCCGCCCGAACCGCGCCACCGTCGCCCGCGCCGCGGCGGCGAGCGTATCGGCATTGCCGACATCGGCGACGGCATAGTCGGCATGGCCGCCGCCATTGTTGATGTCGCGAACGATATCACCCAGCTCTGCCTCGCTGCGCGCGATCAGCATCACCTTCGCACCCCGCGCCGCCGCCGTGCGTGCGGTGACGAGGCCGATGCCGGAACTGGCCCCGGTAATGACGATCACCTGATCCTTGAGCGGCTTGAGCTTGATCGTCATCGCGTCACCTTCTGTTATGATGGGGGCAACAGCATAGCTGGCCCGCAGGTTCCTGTACCTGGGTCAACATGCGCCGGAATATCGACGGAACCTCGACGTTCAAGGATGGTTCGGGCGCGGAACGATCATGGCAGGCGTCTTCTCGTCTCCAAGCACTCTCCCGACAAGGCCGAACTCATGCCCGACACCGCCGCCAACAATGCCGTCAACTATCCGCTGCTCGCGCGGCCACACATCCAGCTGCACGGCACCGTCGACGACATGATGTACGCCCGCTTCAAGACGCAGCTCGCCGGTGCTCCCACCGAGGGTCCGCTGATCGTGTCGATCACTACGCTGGGCGGCGATCCCGAGATGGGCCGGGCGATGGGCGACGACATCCGCCTGTTGCGCGACTATACCGGCCGCGAGACGCTGTTCCTCGGCAAGGTCGCGGTCTATTCCGCCGGTGCGACCTTCATGAGCGCCTTCCCGGGCAACAGCCGCTTCCTGACGCGCGGCACCCGCCTGATGCTGCACGAGCGGCTGATGACCTCGACGGTGCAGCTCGCCGGACCGCTATCGACGCTGGCGGGCACGCTGAAGGCGAAGCTGCATGAGATCGAGCACTCGATCATGATCCAGGAAGAAGGTTTCCGCGACATCGTCGCCGGCTCCAAGGTCAGCCTCGACGAACTGCGCGAGAAGGCCACCAGCAACTGGTATATCGAGGCGGAGGAGGCGCGCGACCTGGGGCTGGTCCTCGACGTCATCTGAACGGCTTAGGCTTGCGCATCGGTGCCGGAGGGCATAGCTGCGATGCAGCACAAGGAGCGCGCGCGTGGCCGAATTCAGCCTGCCCAAGAACAGCGTCGTCAAGAAGGGCAAGACCCATAAGGCGGAAGGCGCGAAACGGACCAAGAACTTCAAGGTCTATCGCTACGACCCCGATACCGGCGAGAACCCGCGCTACGACAATTTCGAGGTGGACCTAGACACCTGCGGCCCCATGGTGCTCGACGCGCTGATCAAGATGAAGGCCGAGCAGGACTCGACCCTCACCTTCCGTCGTTCGTGCCGGGAGGGCATCTGCGGATCGTGCTCGATGAACATCGACGGGCGCAACGGCCTCGCCTGCACCACCGCGATCGAAGACGTGAAGGGCGAGGTGCGGATCACCCCCCTGCCGCACATGGACGTCATCAAGGACCTGGTGCCGGACTTCACCCACTTCTACGCGCAATATAGCTCGATCAAGCCATGGCTGCAGACCGTCACGCCGCCGCCCAGCGGTAAGGAGCGTCTGCAGTCGCCGGAGGATCGCGGCAAGCTCGACGGGTTGTACGAGTGCATCCTCTGCGCCTGCTGCTCGACCAGCTGTCCGAGCTACTGGTGGAATAGCGACAAGTTCCTCGGCCCGGCGATCCTGCTCCAGGCCTATCGCTGGCTCGCCGACAGCCGCGACGAGATGACCGGCGATCGGCTCGACCAGCTGGAGGACCCGTTCCGCCTCTATCGCTGCCACACGATCATGAACTGCGCCAATGCCTGTCCCAAGGGGCTGAACCCCGCCAAGGCAATCGCCGAGATCAAGAAGATGGAAGCGGAACGAATCGTCTGATCCCGACGAAGACGTGAGTTTGTCACCCTCACCCTCCCACTCGGCCGCGCCGAGCGGGGCCCCCCCTCTCCCATCGGGAGAGGGAAGGAGGCGCGAAGCGCCGGGAGGGTGAGAGTGACCGTCCTTGCCGCCTATCATGCACTAATCGCCGCTGGCGAGCTGCGGGCCGACCCCGAACAGGCCGTCGCCGCAACCCGTCTCGACGACCTGGCACGCGAGGTGGAGCATCCCCGCCGCACCGGCCTCCTGCGCCGTCGATCGCTGCCCGCCCGCGGCGTCTATCTTTGGGGCGATGTCGGACGCGGCAAGTCGATGCTGATGGACCTGCTGTTCGCGCATGTCGCGATCGCCGCCAAGCGCCGCGTCCACTTCGCCGAGTTCATGATCGAGGTTCACGGCCGCCTCGCGATCGAGCGACGCAAGGAACTGGGCGACCCAATCCCGCCCGTGGCCGCCGCCATCGCGGGCGAGGTCCGGCTGCTCGCCTTTGACGAGATGATGGTGACTAACTCGCCCGACGCGATGATCCTGTCGCGGCTGTTCTCCGCGCTGATTGCGGCGGGGGTGACGGTGGTAACGACCTCCAACCGCGCGCCGGGCGATCTGTATCGCAACGGCCTCAACCGCGAGCATTTCCTGCCGTTCATTGCGCTGATCGAGGCGCGGCTGGACGTGCTCGCGCTCAACGGCCCGGTCGATTACCGCCGCGACCGGCTCGGCGCGCAAGACACCTGGCTGGTGCCTAACGGTCCGGCAGCGACCGCGCAGCTGTCGGCGGCGTTCTTCCGGCTGACCGACTACCCGGTCGAGGACGCCGCGCACGTCCCCAGCGAGGAGCTGACGGTGCAGGGCCGGACGCTGCATGTGCCGCGAACCTTGAAGGGGGTCGCGGTGTTCAGCTTCAAGCGGCTGTGCGGCGAGGCGCGCGGCGCGGCCGACTATCTCGCGATCGCTCGCCGCTATCACACCGTCATCCTCGTCGGCGTGCCGGTGCTCGGGCCGGACAGCCGCAACGAGGCGGCGCGTTTCGTGGCGCTGATCGACGCGTTGTACGAGCACAAAATCAAGCTGCTCGCCGCTGCCGATGCCGAGCCGGACCTGCTCTACCCTGCCGGCGACGGCGTGTTCGAGTTTCAGCGCACCGTCAGCCGCCTGGAGGAGATGCGCTCCGACGAATATCTTGCGCAGGGCCATGGCGCTATTGCGCGTGCGAACCATTTGCAGTAACGATCTTAACGCTTCTCCATTACCGGTTGTGCCGCGGCGTCGATGCGCCTATGCGGCTGTCCCATCACGCCGCCACGGGATGAGAGGAAGCGAATGGCCCGCAAGAAGATCGCGCTGATCGGTGCCGGTAACATCGGCGGAACGCTCGCGCACCTGGCGGCGCTCAAGGCTCTGGGCGACATCGTGCTGTTCGACGTTGCCGAGGGCGTGCCGCAGGGCAAGGCGCTCGACCTCAGCCAGTGCGCGCCGGTCGAAGGCTTCGACGCGACGATCACCGGCTCGAACGACTATGCCGATATCGCCGGCGCGGACGTCATCATCGTCACCGCCGGCGTTGCCCGCAAGCCGGGCATGAGCCGCGACGACCTGCTCGGCATCAATCTCAAGGTGATGAAGGCGGTCGGCGAGGGCATCAAGGCGAACGCGCCCGACGCCTTCGTGATCTGCATCACCAACCCGCTCGACGCAATGGTGTGGGCGCTGCGCGAGTTCTCCGGGCTGCCGACGCACAAGGTGGTTGGCATGGCGGGCGTGCTCGACAGCGCCCGCTTCCGCTATTTCCTGTCGCAGGAGTTCGACGTCTCGGTGGAGGATGTCTCGACCTTCGTGCTCGGTGGCCATGGCGACACGATGGTGCCGGTGGTGCAATATTCGACCGTCGCTGGCATCCCGGTCCCCGACCTCATCAAGATGGGGCGGACGACGCAGGAGCGGATCGACGCGATCGTCAAGCGCACCCGCGGTGGCGGCGGCGAGATCGTCGCGCTGCTCAAGACCGGCAGCGCCTATTACGCGCCGGCGACAAGCGGCATCGCGATGGCGGAGGCGTATCTGTACGACCAGAAGCGGCTGCTGCCCTCCGCGGCCTATGTCGATGGCCAGTATGGGCTCGACGGGCTCTACGTGGGCGTGCCGGTGATCATCGGTGCCGGCGGTGTCGAGGAGATCGTCGAGATCGCGCTCGATGATGAGGCTAAGGCGAACCTGCAGGTATCTGTCGATGCGGTGAAGGAACTGCTGGAGGCGTGCAAGGCGATCGACGGGTCGCTGGCGTGATCGCCGCCGCAGCCGCAATGCTGGCGGTGGCGCAATCGTCGACGGTCCGTCGCGACGACGAACTGCCGCCGGCGACCGAAGTGGCTATCCTCGCTGGTGCCAGGGCATGTATCGGTGCGACGGTCGATCCGGCCGGGCAGGACGCTCGGCTGGCGGGCTGGCCCTCCGTGGTCGGCAACGATCCCGACACGTCGGCCGACGGGGTAGCCCGGCGGGTCGCGCGCAAGGACGGCGTGCTGCTGACGGTGAAGACCGGCATCGATGGCGGCTGCGTCGTCCAGGCGCGGGGTGATGTGACGTTCGACAAGGGTGTCTTCCTCGCCGATCTAGGCAGGCAAGCCAGCGTCGCGATCGACGGTGCCAAGCCCAGGGTCGATCTGCCCAATGGCGAATTCATGATCGTCCAGATCGGCGGCGAGGCTGGCAAGATGTTCGTCCAGCTCGTCGTCGCCAATCCGAAGGGCAAGCACGCCCATGTTCAACAGGGGAACTGACGCGTGAGCATTCTCGTCGACCGGAACACCAAGGTCATTACCCAGGGCATGACCGGCGAGACCGGCAGCTTCCACACCCAGGCGGCGCTTGCCTATGGGACGCAGATGGTCGGCGGCGTCACCCCCGGCAAGGGCGGCAGCGAGCATCTCGGCTTGCCCGTCTACGACACCGTCGTCGAGGCGGTGGCGAAGACCGGCGCGACCGCCTCGGTCATCTACGTGCCGCCGCCCTTCGCCGCCGACTCGATCCTGGAGGCGATCGATGCGCAGGTGCCGCTGATCGTGACGATCACCGAGGGCATTCCGGTGCTCGACATGGTCAAGGTCAAGCGTGCGCTGTCGGGCAGCAAGTCGCGGCTGATCGGCCCCAACTGTCCTGGCGTGCTGACGCCGGAGGAGTGCAAGATCGGCATCATGCCTGGCAGCATCTTCAAGAAGGGTTCGGTCGGCGTCGTCTCGCGCTCGGGCACGCTGACCTATGAGGCGGTGTTCCAGACCAGCAACGCCGGGCTTGGCCAGACCACCGCGGTCGGCATCGGCGGCGATCCGGTCAACGGCACCAACTTCATCGATGTGCTGGAGCTGTTCCTTGCCGACGAGGCGACCCAGTCAATCATCATGATCGGCGAGATCGGCGGCTCGGCCGAGGAGGAAGCTGCGCAGTTCCTCCGCGACGAGGCCAAGAAGGGCCGCAAGAAGCCGATGGCGGGCTTCATCGCCGGCCGCACCGCGCCGCCAGGGCGGCGCATGGGCCATGCCGGCGCGATCGTGTCGGGCGGCCAAGGCGGCGCGGAGGACAAGATCGCGGCGATGGAAGCGGCCGGGATCAAGGTAGCGGCGTCGCCGAGCGAGCTGGGATCGACGTTGGTGAGCGTGTTGAACGGCTAAACCCCAACCGTCATGCCGGGCTCGTCCCGGCATTCAGAGCGACGAGCGTGGCGCTCGTGGCTCTGGACCCCGGGTCAAGCCCAGGGTGACGAAGGAGAAGACGAATGGGCTATGAAGGCCAGGATTTCGGCGACATCGCATCGGGTGTCAGCCCCGCGTTCATCGAGGCGCTCTATGCGCGCTACCAGACCTCGCCCGACAGCGTCGAGCCGGGCTGGCGCGCGATGTTCGAAGGGCTGGAGGGAACGTCCGCGCCGAGCTGGAGCAATCCCGCCTGGCCGCCATCCACCACCGACGACCTGACAGCCGCCCTCGACCCGACGCAGATGGAGCCGGCCGCCAAGCCGGCCAGGAGCGCCAAGCCTGCCGCCCCCGCCGTCGCGCCGTCGCAGGACGCCATTATAAAGGCCGCCGGCGACGCGATCCGCGCGCAGATCCTGGTGCGCACCTATCGCGTGCGCGGTCACATGGCCGCTAATCTCGATCCACTCCGCCTGTCCAAGCGCGAGATGCCGGCCGATCTCAAGACCGACTATCACGGCTTCTGCGATGCCGACATCGACCGTCCGGTCTATCTCGGCGGCACGATGGGGTATGAATGGGCGACGATCCGCCAGCTCGTCGACACGCTGCGCAAGAATTACTGCGGCAATGTCGGCCTTGAGTTCATGCACATCGTCGATGTCGAGGAGCGCGTGTTCCTGCAGGAGCGGATGGAGGGCCAGGACAAGGCGATCGAGTTCACCCCGCAAGGCAAGAAGGCGATCCTCAACAAGGTGATTGAGGCCGAGCAGTGGGAGAAGTTCCTCGGCCGCAAATATGTCGGCACCAAGCGCTTCGGTCTCGACGGCGGCGAGAGCATGATCCCGGCGCTGGAAAGCGTCATTAAATATGGCGGCCAGATGAGCGTCGGCGAGATCGTCATCGGCATGGCGCATCGCGGTCGGCTCAACGTCCTCGCCAACGTCATGCACAAGCCGCTGCGCGTGATCTTCCATGAGTTCTCGGGCGGTTCGGCCAATCCCGAGGATGTCGGCGGCTCGGGCGACGTCAAATACCATCTCGGCACCTCGACCGATCGCGACTTCGACGGCCATCACGTCCATATGTCGCTGGTCGCCAACCCCTCGCATCTGGAGGCGGCCGATCCCGTCGTGCTGGGCAAGATCCGTGCGATCCAGACTATTGCCGGCGACCTTTCCGATCACAGTCGCAGCCTGCCCGTCCTGATCCACGGCGACGCGGCATTTGCCGGTCAGGGCATCGTCTGGGAGTGCCTCGGCTTCTCCGGCATTCGCGGCTACAACACTGGCGGCTGCGTCCATTTCATCATCAACAACCAGATCGGCTTCACCACCAGCCCGCAGTTCGCGCGCTCCTCGCCCTATCCATCCGATGTCGCCAAGGGCGTTCAGGCCCCCATCTTCCACGTCAACGGCGACGATCCCGAAGCGGTAACCTTTGCCACCAAGATGGCGATGGAGTTCCGCCAGAAGTTCCACCGCGACATCGTCATCGACATGTGGTGCTATCGCCGCTTCGGCCACAACGAGGGCGATGAGCCGAGCTTCACCCAGCCGCTGATGTACGCCCAGATCAAGGGGCACTCGCCGGTCAGCGACATCTATGCAAAGCGGCTGGTGGCGGAAGGCGTGATCGACGGCGGCTGGGTCGACGAGAACGTCCATCAATACACGACCTTGCTGGAAGGCGAGTTCGAGGCGGGCAGCAGCTACAAGCCGAACAAGGCCGACTGGTTCGCCGGCCGCTGGTCGGGCCTGTCGGCTCCGTCCGATGGTGAGGGTGCGCGCCGTGCTGCCCTGACCGGGATCACGCCCAAGCTGTTCGACGCGCTTGGCCGCACGCTGACGGTCGTTCCCGATCATCTGTCGCTGCACAAGACGCTGGGCCGGGTGCTCGACGCCAAGCGGCAGATGTTCTCGGCGGGCGAAGGCTTCGACTGGGCGACCGGCGAGGCGCTGGCGTTCGGGGCGTTGCTGGCGGAAGGCTATGGCGTCCGGCTGTCGGGGCAGGACTCGGGGCGCGGCACCTTCTCGCAGCGTCATGCGGTGTGGGTGGACCAGACCGACGAGCATAAATATGTGCCGCTCGCGACCAGCGAGCATGGCCGCTTCGAGGTGCTCGACAGCCCCTTGAGCGAATATGGCGTGCTCGGCTTCGAGTACGGCTATGCGCTCGCCGACCCCAAGACGCTGGTGCTGTGGGAGGCGCAGTTCGGCGATTTTGCCAACGGCGCTCAGATCATGATCGACCAGTTCATCGCCAGCGGCGAGTCGAAGTGGCTGCGCGCCAACGGCCTCGTCATGCTGCTGCCGCATGGTTATGAGGGTCAGGGTCCGGAGCACAGCTCGGCACGGCCCGAGCGCTTCCTGCAATTGTGCGCGCAGGACAATATGCAGGTCGCGAACTGCACCACGCCGGCGAATTACTTCCACCTGCTGCGCCGGCAGATGCACCGGAGCTTCCGCAAGCCGCTGGTGGTGATGACCCCCAAGTCGCTGCTCCGTCACAAGCTGGCGGTCAGCAGGACGGCCGACTTCCTGGGCGACACGCATTTTCGGCGGCTGCTGTCGGATATCAACGGCGCGCCGGACGAGACCACGACGCGGCTGGTGCTGTGCACCGGCAAGGTCGCCTATGACCTGATCGAGGCGCGCGATGCTGCCGGCGATACGGCCACCCAGATCGTCCGGGTCGAGCAGATCTATCCATTCCCGAGCGATGCGCTGACCGCTCGCGTCAAGCGGATGCCTGCGCTGGAGACGATCGTCTGGGCGCAGGAAGAGCCGAAGAACCAGGGTTATTGGTCGTTCGTCGAGCCGTTCATCGAGGGCGCGTTGGCCGATGCGGGCGGCAAGGTGGCGCGGGCGCGCTACGCCGGGCGTGCCGCCGCCGCCTCACCCGCCACCGGGCTGATGAAGCGGCACCAGCTTGAGCAGTCGGCCCTGGTGGCCGACGCGCTGGGGCAGAGCGTCCGCGGCGAGATCAGGCGTACCAAGAGCAAGTGATCGGGTCCTCGCGGCTGCGAGGACGCAACAGGAAGTGATGATGGCAACCGAAGTCCTAGTCCCAACGCTTGGCGAATCGATCACGGAGGCGACGCTTGGCGAGTGGCTCAAGCAGCCGGGCGATCGTATCGCCGCGGACGAGCCGATTGCCAGCCTGGAGACCGACAAGGTCTCGGTCGAGGTGCCCTCGCCCGTCGCAGGCGTCATGGGCGAACACGCGGTCAAGGTGGGCGACACGGTGCAGGTCGGCGCGATGATCGCGACCGTCGTGGATGCAAGGGGTTCGGCCCCCTCCCAGGCCGCCGCGCCGCAGCCTGCTGTCACCCAGGGCAATGCCGACATGACCGCCAAGGCGCTGGAAGGCACCGGCCCCGGTCCTGGCGAGCAGCCCCGGCCCCGCTCGGCCGACGCGCCTGCCGGCA
>NZ_CAHJXA010000008.1 GCF_903644135.1 Sphingomonas bacterium
GCATCGACGGCCTGGTTATAGGCCTTGGTGACGACGGTGAGCTGCTCCTGTGCCGCCCTTAACTGTTGGACGATCTGGGCGTAATTCTTGACGTCGAACACGGCCATCTGCGCCGCCGCGGGCGTCGAGACCGCCAGCGCCAGCACCGAACTCGCAAGCATCATCAGCGTGCGCATCGCATCTCTCCTCATCGCAGCCCCCGCCGCCTTTCGTGGAACGCGGGCAGCCAATCGTTCGGATCGTCGCCAAGTTCGGCGCGCAGCTCGTCGACCAGGCCGACGGTCGATGCGCGGCCCGACAGGATCGCGAGCATGTCGTCCATCCCGTCGAGATTGAGCTTCACGACGATCGAATCCTGCCCCTGCTTGATGAGGAACTGGCGCGATTCCGGCACCAGCTCGTAGCGGATCAGGCGATATTCCTTGGCCGTCAGCCCAAGCCCGACGCGGTAATCCTGTTCGTCGGCGCGGGGGTTGGGAAACAATATCCATGTCGGCGTCTGACCGATGATGCTGCTCGCGATCGGCGAGCGCAGCGCGTGCTCCGGGTTCTGCGTGGCGAAGATCAGGAAGGCGTTGGCCTTGCGCCACGTCAGCAGTGCGTTCTCGATATAGCCGGCGAACTGCGGATCGCCGAGCGCCTTCCAGAACTCGTCGATGACGACGACCAGACGCTCCTTGCGCGCCAGCAAGGCGTCGATCCGCTCGAACATATACATCATGATCGGGGTGCGGACTTCGGCATTGTCGAGGAAGTCGGTCATGTCGAAGCCGACGAAGCGTCCTTCGAGGCTCACCAGATCCTCTTCATTGTCGAACACCCACCCGAGCGCCCCGCCCCGCGCCCAGCGCTCGAGACGAGCACCGATGCCCTCGGCGTCGCGGAAGCCGAGCACCTCGCGCAGCTCGCCGAACGTGCGGAGCGCGACCGGAAGCCGGCCCAGTGCCACCAGCCCCTCGTCGATCAATCTTTCCTCGCCGACGGTGAGCGGCTTGCCGTCCTGCCTGACGAGCTGGCGGACGAAGCGACCGAGGAAGGCGCGATAGTGCGCCGAGTAATCGCCTCCCTTGAGCGGCGCGAAGCCGGTCGGATGCCCGTTCTTCAACGCCAGGTAGGTGCCGCCCGAGGCGCGGATATAGATTTCGGCGCCGCGATCCTTGTCGACGAAGATCTGCCGCGCGCCGGTTTTCTCGGTCATCGCCATCAACGCATTGAGGCCGACCGTCTTGCCCGATCCGGTCGGACCGATGACGCCGGTGAAGCCGACGTCCTGAACGTGGAAGCTGAAATAATAGGAGGACAGCGCCGTGGTCTGGAACATCATCACCGCCGGCCCCCAATGGTTGCCGTCCGCTTTCCCCGCCGGATAGGTGTGGAAGGGCGAGAGCGCCGCGAAATTGCGCGACGTGACCATCGCCGGCCGCGCCCGCCAGCGGCTGTTGCCGGGAAGCTGCGCCCACCAGGCGGCTTCGTTCGCGCTTTCTTCGCGGACCGCGACCAGGCCCGCGTCGGCAAGCAGGCTGCGCGCGCCCGACAAATTGTCGTTGAGCTCGCGCACCGTGTCGCCAAACACGGCAAGGCTGAAATGATGCTCGCCCATCACGAAGTGGTTGTTGGCGAGTTCGTCCGCGGCTTCGTCGAGCGCGTCGGCGGCGCTGCGCGCATCGTCGTCGGTGGAGATGAGCTGGCGCCGGCGCTTGCGCACGCGATCGGCGCTGTCGGCGCGTGCCATGGGGGCCCAGCTCTGCGTGATGCAGCACCGGTAGTTCGCGCTCAGCAGCGCATCGAGCTGGCCCGGCCGCGTTGCGGCGGGATACTCGCGGATACCGAAAATGCCGAAAAACCGGCTGCGATCGTGCGCGCGGACCTCGCCCAGCTCGCGACCGAAAATGAGACGATCGCCGTAGAGCGCCGAGCCGAGATGGCCGCGAACCAACGGTACGCGGCGACGGCGGCCCATCAGGATCAGCTCGAAGACCTCCAGCGGCTCCGAGAATGTCAGGTCGTTATGGTCGTATAGGGTCAGCCGGCGCGGCGTGAAGCGGCCGAGCAGCTTGATCGTCTCGCCGACGCGCTCGTTGAACCTCTGCAGCCGCTCGGTTTCGACGTCGACGCGCGGACCGACCTTTTCCCGCTTGGAGAAGAGTCCACCGAGCGCCACCGCGATCTTGTCGGCGGCACCCACCGCCGGCTTCTCGACGATCGACAGGTAAAGCTCGTTGATGAAGCCATGCTCGCCCGCGGTGCGGCGGCGATACGCGGTGTCGAAATCGCGGGCGAAGTCTGAGCGGAACTCGCCGGCGGGATAGGCATCGCTGCGCTCGCGGATCGTATGCGTGATCCACTCGACCCGCTCGTCCGACAGGTTGCGCAGCGTGCTGTTGATCTTCTCGTGCATCCCGTTGAGATCGCTCTGGTCGAGCGTCTCGAACGAAGCGCCCTGAAGCTGCACCACCGCGATCAACGAACCGCCGTCGGTGACGATCGTGCCGGCATCGGCGTGCCGGGCGTAAGGCAGGAAGTCGGCCGGCTCCTTTTCCCGGCGCGCGATCGCGAACGGGGTGCTGCCCGGAGTGCCCAGCTTTTCCGCCCTCACCAGCCGAAGCCCTTGCGCCTGAGCGGCGCCACGGGCAGCGGCGAGTAGGAGCTGCCGCCCCACCAACGCCGGTCGCGGTTGGTCCACTTGGTGCGCAACGCCAGATTGAGCAGCCGGAACGCATTCGGCTCATGCCGCACGATCAGCCTGGCGGCGCCGAACCCGACGATCGCCACGGCGAGCGCGTAGAGCGGATTGGTGAGGAGAAGCACCAGGACGCCGGCCATCGCCAAGGGGACGGCCGCGTCGAGCGGGACGCCGAGCCACATCGGCGGTCGACTGAGCGCCAGATAGATCGGCTCGACGATCAAGGGTTCGTCCGCCCGCACCGTCACCCGCCGGTGATTTGCGTGAGCACCCAGGAGGCACCGAAGATCAGGCAGATGCCGCCGATAACGGCGACCAGCGGTCCGGCGCTCGCGCGACCGGAAAAGAACCTGTAGCCGCAGACCGCCACGGCGATGACGGCGACGCTCTTGGCGACGCTGCCGGTCAGCCAGCTCTTGATATTGTCGACGAACCCCTGGATGTCCGTGCTCTGCGCCATCGCAGGGCTTGAGAGGGTCGTGGCGGCGACGATCGCCAGCGCCCAAAATGCCGGGCTACGCAGCGCGCTATGCCGTGAGCTGTTCATTGCGACTTCTCCTTGCGATCGATTGCCCCCGCGCCCGCCGGGCTGTTTCCGAACACCATGACGTTGGCGGGATTGCCGAACGCGACCCACGGCGGCGTCGCCGCCGGCCGCTCGGCCGTGTCGATCGCCGGCGGCCGCACCACCGCTGGCGAGGCAACTGGGACCACGCCGATGTCGACGATCGGGTCGATTGACGCGAGATCCGCGGCGACCCGAGCCGTTCGGCCGAGCTGGGGAACGATGGCCGCCGCGGCGCGATAGACGCGGCCGACATAGCCGTTTCCGAACCCGCGCCACGAATTGCCGGTGTTGTAGATCGACAGCATCGCCGCGAGTGACCGCTGCGAAGGGCCGGCGCCGGCGACCTTGCGGTAGCTCCGCTCCATCAGGTCGCCGGCAGCCGCCATGTTGCGACAGGCATCGAACGCGCCGGAGACGCTCAGGCCGAGGCGCGGCGCGGTCCGCGAGTTGATCTGGCCGATCCCCATGTCGATGCTGTGACCGCGCGCGATCAGGGCTTCCGCCGTCTCGACTGCCTCGAGCCGTGATCGCGGGTGGAACCGCCGTCCGGTCGTGTTGTCTCCGATCGCAAGCGTGTCGAGCCGGCTTTCGTGATAGGCAACGGAGAGCAAGGTCTCCTTCGCGACCCGCGGCGCGCACCGGTCAGCGAGGTTGGCAGCGATGGCGAGCGACAGGATCACGGCGCCCCCACCGCCGTTTCCGGTGGTGTCCGGCGGCTTAGGACAGCCAAACCGGCAGTCGCCTGCATCCTACTGATCTCCAAAGCCATTCAGGCTATATCAGGGATAGGACGGTGAGTGCGCCTGGGCGCGTCCAGATGGTTCGGATCTCGGTCTAGATCGCACGACAGTCGAGACGATCTGCCCGAAAGCACGAGTCCCGGCGTGATCGCCGCTGGAGGGCAGGCCGGACGTTCTGCTCGAAAGCACGAACATTTCCTTGGCATTCTGCCCGATAGCACGAGCATCGGCAGGCGTCGGACCCCTGCCCCACCGGTAACAATCAGCGTGCGCGATATCCCTCGATTCGGCCCGCCAGGTCCGGCGCGAAGCGAAAGCGTCGCGCCGTCGGTCGAGCACGCACGTCTCGTCGGCGCCACGATGTGCAGGGAGATGCCGTGCTGACATGAAAAACCCGGCGCGAGGCCGGGCTTTTCGGGGTGCCCACTAGGAGCGAGGTTGCAGTCACTCCCTAGCGAAATCCCCTAAAATCCGCAAGCGAGATGCGCAATTCGCGCGATGACGCGGTGTGTCTGCACGGGCTCCGAAGGGGGAGTTACCGAACGATGACCTATGCCTCTCAACCCGGAGCGGGCTTCCGCCGCTTCGACGGTGCCGCAGCCGACGCCGAGCGGTTCGCCCAGGCATTCTGCGGCTTGCCCGACGGCAACGGCCCGGGGCAGGCGCTCGCCGCCTTCAAGCGGGCGGCAGCCTATCTCGCTGTTCCTCCCAGCGTCGTGCAGTTGGTCGACGTGCTGTTCGCATGGACAAAGCCCGAGGATTGGCGATCGGCTTCGACCCCGATCGTATGGCCGCGCAACGACAAGCTCGCCCGCAAACTGGGGTTGAAGGTCAGGCAGGTGCAGAACCTGCTCGATCGGGCGATCGCGCTTCGGCTTATCAGCCATAAGGACAGTCCCAACGGGCACCGGGGAGGTGCGCGCGGGGCCGACGGCACGATCAAATGGGCTTACGGCATCGTTCTCAGTCCGATTGGCGCGCGCATCGAGGAGTTCAGGGCGATTGCCGAGCGTGGTGCGCGCGAGGATGCTGAGATAGACTCGCTGAAGCGTCGCCTTGCAGCGGCGAGGCGACGCACTTCTAGCCTCGCGCAGGCGGCCATCGACGGCGTGATCGAGGGCACCGAGGCTGACCAGGAGCTAGCGCTGGCACAGAGCGCAACGCGCCAGATGCGCAATGTCCGCGACATCCCGCTGCTGAGCGGTTGCGTCGAGCAGATCGAGCAGCGCGGCCGAGCCTTGGAGGCCCGGATTACGGCTGCCTTGCAGGAGCGCGAAGCGCTCAATCATTCACATGGAACGAATAGAAGTGCATCCTCGGATGTTGGCGATTGCACCCACTCTACAACTACAACCGAACCCCAAACTGCTAAAGCAGTTACCCGTAGTGGCTTGGCGGAAAGAAGTAGTGGGGATTACGATGTGAGGTCGGTGCTGCCGCAATCCGAGGTGGAGGAAGACCTGGCGAACCATGGCGTCGATCCGGACTTCATCGGATCGGTCGTCCCGGAATTGTGCGGTTCCCTCGATCTGGGCCGCCGAGGCTGGGGTGAGCTGGTCCATCTGGCCGAGAGGCTGGCCGATCAGCACCAGATCCATCGCCACGCCTGGAACGAGGCCTGTCGGGTCATGGGCCAGCGCGGCGCCGCCGCATCGGTCATCGCCACCGTTCGCAAATATCAGGCCGGCGAGGTCGAGAAGCCTGGAGCCTATCTTCGCGGCATGAGCGGCCGCGCAGCCAAGGGCGAGCTCAATCTCGGGCGGACATTCCACGGTCTAAAGGATCTTCGCCAGGCCGGCGCGATGAAGGCGATGCAGGCGGGCGGCGATCCCCGCTCGTTCGGCCAGATCGCCAGGGGGCTTTCCCGGCAGTTCGTGCTTTCGGGCAGATCGTCATGATCCATGGGAAGCACGGCAACCGGATCCTCCACCGGGGACGATCTGCCCGAAAGCACGAGCCAGCCGCCGCCTGTCCGCTGCGCGCAAAGCACGAAACTAGGGTTCTCGGCCGGATATGCCGCTGAAGACTCGTGCTTTCGGGCAGATCGTCCTCTCGAGCACTGTCTCATCGCCCAAAGCGCGCTATGGTCAGCGTTGCGAAATCTAAGGGCCGAGGGGACCGGCATGGCGAGCAAACCATCCATCATCGTGCGGCAGGGCAACCTGTTCGAGCCCGATAGCCCGCTTCACGGCAAGGTCCGCGGCGAGCGTAGCGTGATGGATTTCCCTTTCTTCGCCTTGTCGAAGGTCGCCGTCCAGAAGCCGGTCGAATATAAGATCGGGAAGCTGAGCATCCAGATCAGGCCGAGTGCCACTGGCGTCGCCACCATGTACGACAAGGAAGTCATCCTCTACGTTGCGTCGTTGATGGCCCAGGCTATCCAGCGCGGCGAGAAGGTCGAGCAGAACTTCAGCTTCACCGCACACGACTTCTTCCGGGTGACTGGCGTCTCGCGCCCGTCCAAGCGCGATTATCAGCGATTCACCGATGCGCTCGAGCGGCTGCAGGGAACGCAGATCAAGACCAACATCCAGACCGGGTCGCAGATCGACAAGGGATGGTTCTCATGGCTGTCGGAAGCCGCCGCCAGCTATGTCGAGATGCCCAACGGCGACCAGCAGATGCGGATCGTCCAGGTCCGGCTGTGCCAATGGCTGTTCCGCGCAATCCAGCGCGACGGTCACATCTACCACTACCATCACGACTATTTCCGGCTCGGCACGATCGAGCGGCGCCTCTACGAGATCGCGCACTGCCACTGCGAGGGCGAAGCGGTGGAGATGCCGATCGAGATGCTTTCCCTCAAAGTTGGATCGACCGCCTCCCTTTCCAAGTTCAAGCAGCATCTGAAGGCGGTCGAAGCGAGCGACGACCTGCCGGAGTATAAGGTCGCGCTGAAGGACGTGATACCGAGCGAGACCCGGCTCGATACGCGCGGGCGCCGCATGACGAAGCCCGACACCGTGGTGGTCCTGACACCACGCCATCGGCCAACCGGTGCTCTCCTCGAGGCCGCCGCCGCATAGTCGCCGGGCGGCGCTGAGCTCGGACGATGCTGGCCTGCCTCATTCTTGGTGACAGCATCGCCGCTGACACGGCCAGGGCTCTTCGTGCCGCGCTCGAAGACCGCTGCGCGGTGGTGGCGCAGAAAGGCCTCGGCACTGCCGCGATCGCCGCGATGGCTCCGGCATCGTCCTATTATACCGCCGTGTCGGCCGGTTCGAACGACGCGGGCAGCGCCGACCTACCGAAGCGCCTTGTGCAGCTCCGCCTCGGTGTTGACGCACGGTACGTGCTGTGGATCCTGCCATACGATCGTCGAGTTGCTGAGTTCGTCCGATGGACAGCCGCTCGGTTCAACGACAACGTGGTGGACCTGGCGGTGCTGGCAACCCGAGACGGGATCCATCCGGCTTCTTACCGCGAACTGGCGATCGCCGTTCGCCGGGGAGGATATGCGGGCGCGCGGTGACGTGGCGCGATAGGCATCGATCAGGAAGCTATCGTTCTCCAGCTTCCCCGCGACCGGGTGGCCTCTCATCGGCTTGATCTAACCGGAGGGCGGCTTCGCCTCGATCGACTAGCTGCAAGCGGCAGGTCGACCTATTTTCCGCCGCCTGCGGCTTTGCATCGCGAACCAAAATAGGCCTTCCTGCCCCTCCTCCGCTGCGCTCTGGCCGTAAGCGGTGCATCGCCGATCGCCTCCGGCCCTTGATCGCCATCGAGGCCGCGACGGACGCGGATCGAAGCAAGGAGACCAGACATGGCTACCATCGGCACCTTCATCGCGACCGACGACGGTTTCACCGGCACGCTCGCCACCCTCACCATCAAGGCAAAGGTCAAGATCGTCCGCGTCCAGAAGGACAGCGACAAGGCTCCCGACGCCAGGGTCTATGCCGGGACCACCGAGCTCGGCGCCGCCTGGTCGAAAACCTCGCGCGAGGACCGGTCGTACATGGCGGTGAAGCTCGACGATCCCAGCTTTCCCGCCCCGATCTACGCCAACCTGGTCGAGGCCGAGGAGGGCAGCTTCAACCTCATCTGGTCCCGCTGAGGTGGACCGCCGGCCGGGTGATCCCGGCCGGCAACCTCATGCTGATGATGAGCCGATCGAAAGAGGGTGTCGCCGGCGCCGGGAGCGAGCTACCATCGCCAGACCCGTGGAGACACGGGCGGTGCCTGAAAACGCCGAAGAGCAAGAGCCGGTTCGAGTCGACCGGGTGGCGGACGCGTATGTCCAAGCCACTCGGCCAAAGGCGTTCGCGCCTAGCTTGCTCTAGGTTTTCAGCACCCGGTTCCGAAGCGACGACGCGCCCTGCGGGCGTGTCGCCGGCTTCGAAGGGGAGCAACTGATATGAACGACGAAGCCTCCACACTGCCGGCGCGCGACATCGCCATCACGCTTATGAGGAGTGCGCTTGCGTTGCTCGATCACGCCGGAGAGGCCGAGTCCGCTGCGGCGCTCCAGAATGCCGTAGACATCGCGGAGGAGGAACAAGCTTCCAAGCCGACTTGAGAAGCACGGAAGCCACCCTGTGTCCGATAGCTGCTGTTCTCGGAATTCGTGAGCCCGCCTATTGTCGAGTGTTAATCTAGATGACTTCGTGCCGCCCCGCGCGCCAGTTGATAATTATGAAGAGATGGGGATGCACTCGACCTACTAGCCACTACCCCTATCTAATCCAATCTCCCATCTTTAGCCATACATCTACTTTTGGGGGTTTCAGTCTAACGTGCCGCCTTCAGCTTATTCCTGATCAGCAAGGCCTAGCAGCATAAGCTCGTTCAGCGAACTTCTGATGCGCCCAGCAAATCGCACGCCATCGCCCTGCGCAATGGCCTCGGAGATGGCTAGGCCGACCGCGAGCCTCACCACGCCCTCGTTAATACGCCCACCATCGATCACGAACCCTTGTGTGAACGGATGTTGCGTGGAGAGCCGAACCTCAAGCGCGCGCATTCCGCTGCCATCTCCGGGCAAGGCGCTGACATCCATCCAACTCTCATCGCCCCCCTCGTCATCCAGGGTGATCGTAATTTCCCAGCGCTCGCTACCGAACGTCATGCTCAAATGACGCCAATGCGGATTGCTGTCCTTCGCAAGGCGCGTGACGATACGAGCGCTGCCAGGCTGCCGGGGCGTTGCCGCTGATGGCTCGAAGCGCGCCTTCGGCGCGAACGGCACGACTTCGGCCGATACGATCTCGGGCTCGCCCGAACGCCAGTTATGAGCCTGCTCAAGCATGGGCGTGGCACCGCTGGTGAGCGCATCCTTGAGCTTCTGAAGCAGTTCGTCCTCCGCCTCGTCCCACCGGATCCCGTCCTTGGTATGGCTCACGCTGAAACCGATCAGCGTCAGTTCGCCAAAGAGACGTTGAAACACGAACGAGTTTGACGCTCCAAAGATCTCGCGCGGACGATAGGGCTCGTCAGCACTACCCTCGATCACCCTGCCACGGCGCAGCAGCGCGAATCCCGCCCGAGTCGTAGAGCCTTTCGCGCGCAGCGCGACCCAGCCCTCAGCCCGACGACCACCTTCGAGCGCCAGCTTTACGGGAAGGCGCCACTGCCTCGCAGCGCCTGAAGGATCGCGCCAATAGGGAGCGGTCAGCACCTCTGGCTGCTCGAAGGTTAGCCTCTCGCCGTTAAGCGTGATGACCACATCGCCGCGCGCAATGTAACTGCGATAGAGACTGGAGAGATGGTCCTTGATCTTGCCAAGCGTCCGGCTTTTTGGCGCTCGGCGAATGTCGTAGAGCGTTACCTCGGTAAAATGGCTGTCGCGCGGCGCGGCGGCGCTCACCACGGACAGTTCCTCAATGGTGTCCGCGACGATCGACGCGATGTCGAACGATACTGCCCGCTCAACCGGCTCACCCAACGCCGATGTGCGGATGGTCCAGCGCGGCGCCAGCCAGGCCGAGGCGCTCTTCATGCCCATACCGAATTCAGAGAGGCCGCTCGCGTCGAGCGGCGCCTCGGCTGGCCGGAACGCTCGGCCATAGGCCTCTCGCGATATGCCTGCGGCGTTATCGCGCACGACGATAATCCCTCGCTCACCGTCTATATCGATGTCGATTGCGAGCTTCCAACCCTTGCCTTCGATCTTGCGCAGCGCGGCCCGCGAGCTCTCGTAGGACTGGATCGCGTTGTCGACAAACTCGGCAAGCGCGTACCACGGCTTGTAGTTCAGGTGTGGCAGCACCGTCAGCAGGCTCACGCCCGGGCGAATGCTCACACTTTTAAGATCTTCGATCATCCTAGCCGTTCGCGACGAGAGAGAGGTGAGGCGCATAGCCGACAAGCTGCCGGGCGACCAGCTCGACCATCTTGGCGTTGACTGCATTCCCAAGCGCGCGGGTGGTGCCGGTGAAGGTGCGCGGGAGCGCCTCCAAACCGCCCATGTCCTGAAGCTGAGCGCATTCGCGTGCAGTCATGTATCGGCGCTCCCAGCCAATGATCGGCACCTGTGACGTGCTGGACGCGATGAGAGCCGGGGCGGTCCGTGGCGACTTGGCGCGGATGCCTGATCCGCGCATCTGGATGACGGTGTCCCAGAGGCTATCGGTATCCGCCTCGAAGTTCCACTCGAACTTTTGGTAGCTGTGCTCAAAGCCCCGAAGCTGTCTCAGCCAGGGATCAATCCAGCTTCGATGCTCGCGATAGAACTGGCGATTGAGGTCGATGAACCCCTTTTTCCAGCCAGGGAACGGCTTCGTGCCGCGGGCGTACGGAGGAAGCGCGGCTTCAAGCTCCACCGCGTCAAGGCCTGCCAGCAGCGCCCCAAAACTGCCTCGGCCAACTCGCGCCGCGGCCGGGACGGCCAGAGGTGGGGCTGCCAGATAAGGATACGTCGCTCCAAACTCGGCCGCCCAGATCGGAAAATGAGGCTTCCGAGCGTTCTTTGGATATAGCCGGACGAATTCCGCCCACACCTCGATCGCGCGCTCGATCTTTGGCGAGATCGACGTGCCTGCCTCTGCCGGATCCAGCACGGAACGGATGCTCGTCGGCACGTCGGACGGCTCGGGCCAGGTGAAGCTGACATGCGGGTCGCGCGCTGCGACGATGAACAGGCGCTCTCGTATCTGCGGGATGCCGAAGCGATGCGGAGAGAGGACTATCTTCTGAACGAACGGATAGCCTGCGTGCCGAAGCTCCCGATCGAGCCAGCGCCATGTGCGTCCATTGTCGTGGCGCTCGAAGTTCGCCACGTTCTCGAGGATCACGAATCGCGGGCGCCGCGCCCTGATCCAATCAACCACCACGCCCGCCAGATCGCCATTCCGCTCGCAGTCGAGGCCAGCTTGCGTTCCTGCTTTGGAAAAGGGCTGACAGGGGAAGCCGCCGCAAAGCAGATCGAAGTCGGGCACGCCGCGAGGATCGATCGCTCGAATGTCGCCATGAGGCTCGATCCCGAAGTTGCGGGCGTAAATATCGCGCAGTTCTGGATCGATCTCGGAAGCAAGCACGCAATCGTGGCCAAGCCTGCCAACGCCAAGGTGAAATCCTCCAAGCCCAGCGAACAGGTCCACGAACCTGAGCTTGTCCATTCATTATCCCCAGATTGTCGGCGCGTCGTGCGCCTCCCGACGCTCTGGCTAACACCTTCTAAGGCCGCCGTCAGCCGTCACGTGCGACGGATCGGTAGGTTCGGCGCAATCTTTAGGTTGCGCTCCAAATGCCTGCGCGGCACCAGTGCTGCGCGGCGGCGTCAGCCAACGCTTGGGAGGGGCAGTTGGACGAGATCGAATACGGCGACATCGCGAGGATGCTTAGCAACCTTTCTCGGCGGCCTCAGTTGCCCGCGAACGTCAAAGCTCAGGCTCCAGGCGAGTTCGAGCCCGAGGATGTCGGGTTCGAGGACAATAGCTGGCTCGCGCGGGTCGCTGATGTGCAGGGCTGGCTGCGGCTTGAGGACTCGCTTGACCGCGACGCGGATGCGCCGATCCAGGCCAAGGTGCTGTTCGATCAGCTGGCGACTGATGCCGAGACGCTGCTCTACAGCGTCAGCGACGGCGTGGTCTTGATGACCGAGGCGGGTGTCCAGTTGATCGAGGTGCTGGCCGCGCGGGCTGACGAGCGTAGCCAGCAGTTCACCGAGGCGGTTGACGAGGGCGCCACGCGCGCGCTCGCCTCAAGCGAGTGGGAGGCGGCCTGGGACGAGCCCGAGCCAAGCGAGCCGCCGAACATCAAGGCCACTGTCGCGACCTGGTCGATTGTCGAGTTCACCGACCGGGCGATGGAGAACGATCTCGATCTGAACCCATCCTATCAGCGCGAGTATGTCTGGTCGAACCCAGACTCCCAGAAGCTGATCGAGTCCGTGCTTCGTGGCATCCCGCTGCCATCGATCATCCTAGCCAGCATGAGCGGCGAGCAGAAGTTCCAGATCGTCGACGGCAAGCAGCGGCTGACGTCGATCCTGCGATTCGTGGGAGCGCATCCCGCCGCCATCGCGTTCGCCAAGGAGCGCAACGACCTTGACCTCTTTCGCACGAGCTTCCGCAAGTTCGCGCGGAAGCATCAACTCACGACCGAGGACATCCGCAAGAACTACCTGCCCTTCAAAACCGGCACGTTCGACAAGAAGGATCCCCTGCATGCACTATCTGGAAAATATTATGACGAACTGAAGGAGGTGCAGACCTCGATCGGCGGCAAGCCGACCTCGGTGCGGCTCCTGTTCGCCTCGAGCGCGCCCGAGTACCGCATCCCGATCCTCAAATATGAGGACACCGATGTTCGCGACATCCACAAGGTCTTCACGATCTACAACAAGCAAGGTGTCAAGCTGAACGCGGAGGAGATCCGAAACGCAGTCTATAACCATCTCAAGATCGTCCAGCTAATGCTCTTCGTGGGCGGCGACCGGAACGAGCCGGCCATGGCGGAGTACGCGGTGGCGGCGGGTATCAATCCCAGCTTCGCCCACACCGTTATCACCGACATGGGGTTCAGCATCGCGCGGTTTCGCAGGACGAAGATCTTGCTGTGGACGCTCGCCACGCTGCTGCACTCGACCGTGTCGCGCGGCCAGTTGCGTGCCCCCTCAACCGCCTCGCATATCGACGCCTTCCTCGACACGATCGATCCTAAACTTCAGCGGCTGCGCTCGATTCAGGTGCTCACCGAGCTTGCCCGATCGCTGGTCGACGCGATCGAACTGCACGCGCGTGCCCAACAGGCCTGGCACCCGAGATTTCGGAGCAAGAAGGAAGCGAGTAAGTGGGAGGAGCTTGGCGCGGTCGCAAGCATCGGAGCCTGCTTCCTTGTCGTGCTGCTCGGCAAGCAAGACCTGCTCATGGAGAGGCGTGCCGCCGTGCGCGAGGTCACCAGCGCCAAGAAGGGCCCGGACAGCACGCAAAACAAGACCCAATGGAAGCACATCGCGGACTCGCTGCTGAGCATCCTGGAGGCTCTCGATATCACCGTGGATCAGGCGAGAGCCGTCCTCGAAGAGCGCTTCGGCACCTCGGCTATCGACGGCTTGGTCGAGTTGCGCGCGCTTCCGGTTGATGCCTGAACCCTCGTTGTCCAACGTGGTCACCGTCGTGCCCGCTCGAGAGGCGGTCGAGGAGCTTGACGCCCAGCCGACGGGCTGGTGGGAAGGCTACAAGCGCAACGCGTCGCACCAGCTTTCCAGCACCGCGCTCGAGGTGCTGGAGGCTGACGCCCGCTATATCGTCACGAACGCGGCGCCTGGATACGACCACGGCTTTGACGCGGCGGCTTGGCCCGACGACGGGGTCCGGACGGGGATGGTCATCGGCTCGGTCCAGTCGGGCAAGACCGCGAGCATGCTTGGCGTGGCGAGCATGGCCCTCGATCGTGGTGTCGACATCGTGGTGCTCCTCGCTGGCACCCGCGTTGGACTGTGGCTTCAGACCTACCAGCGGGCGCTCGCACAACTCGACGGATCGACGCTAGAAACTGCCTACCTGCGTGATGATCAGCGCCTGCTGGTGCCACTACCCGAGGATGTCCTCGGCGCGCAGCGCTTCGGTCCGACTAGCTACCTGAAGCCATCGCAAGCGATGCTGGCAGTCAAGAACCGTCGCCCGATTGTGATTGTCGTGCCCAAGCTCGATGAGCATCTGAATCACCTGGCCCGCATGCTCGCATCCGTGCTGCCCGAGCCGATCCTCGAGGCGCGCGGTCGACCAACCACCATGCTCGTCCTTGATGACGAGGCGGATGACGCCTCGGTCCTTGACAGCGCCGCGTCCGACAAGATTACCCCGCGCTTCATCGCCGCGCTGTGGAGCGGAAGCCATCGCAGTTCGGCAAGCCGTCATCCCAAGCTGCTGGCGAGCTACGTCGCCTACACGGCCACGCCTCAGGCGAACTATCTTCAGGAATCACATAATCCGCTGGCGCCTCGGCAGTTCAGCGCCGCGCTACGCGTTCCAGGGTCAATTGGGGAGCTTTCGCCCCGTCAGCTCACCTATCAGGAACCTCGCGGGCTCCCCGGATACTATTGCGGCGGTGATCTCTACTACGAGACGCTTGCCGCGCTGCCTGGGCCGCTGGCGGTCGCCACCCCGTTTCCAGTCCAGAAAGCCGGCGAGAGCGATCAAGACTTCGGACAACGAGTCGCCGCGACGCGCTGGGACATGATCTCCGACGCGATGCGATACTACCTTGTGGCGGGAGCGGCCCGGCTCCTTGCCGACGGGAAGCGGCTATCTGCAGCTCGAGCGGGACCGTTCTCCTCTAGGCCGGACGTCGACGCGGTGCTGCCTCGTCCTCACACCATGATGTTCCATCCGTCTGCTCGAAAGGACGCGCACTTTCTCGCAGCGGAGGAGTTGGCGCGCTGGTCGCTAGCTCTGCCTGGCCAGGAGGACGAGGTCACGCTGCCGGAGGACGAGCATGGGGAGCCGGACGTTCGCCTGTCTGCGAAAGGACTGGTCCGTCGGCTGAGCGCCGAAGAGGATCGTTGGCGGTCCTGCCTCGCGAGCTTCGAGGAGACTAGGCTCGCGCTTGCGGGACTTCCCCACGGCTCATTTTCATCGATTGGTGTGGACCGATGGCAGGAGGTGCGCAGCCTTCTCGAGGACGAGGTCTTTCCAAACGTCGAATTGCGTGTCCTCAACAGCGATCCTGCGGCCGACGATCGCCCGAGCTTCGAGCCGAGGCATGACGAAGCGGGCTGGCACGCGCCTGAGGACGTCTTCACGATCTTCGTCGCGGGCAACATTCTATCCCGCGGCCTTACCGTCGAGGGCCTGACAACCAGCTTGTTCCTGCGCAGCAGCAACGAGCCTGCCGCCGACACGCAGATGCAGATGCAGCGCTGGTTCGGATACCGGGGCGCTCATCTGCCATTCTGCCGGGTCTTCCTGCCCTCAGATCAGCTCGGCCTGTTCAAGCAGTACAATCAACGCGACCGAGCCTTGAAGTCGCTGGTCCTGCGGCGGATGGCCATGAAGGATCTCGACGACGACGCCGGCACCTTGGTTCTGGAAGGCGAGAGCTTCATCGCGACGAGCAAGATCGAGACCCGGAAGGTGCCGCTCAGCCCCGGGCCGAGCCCTCAAATCCGGCTGGTCGAGCGTCTCGATCCAACGCTTGCCGACAACAACGCGTCGATCGTCCGCACCGCGCTCGCCATCGGAAGCTGGGCGAGCATCGATCCAGCCCGAGACGTTGGGATGATCCGTGAGGAGACGATCGGCGCGTCCGAGCTCGCCGACATTCTGGATCAGCTTCGCTATTCACGCCATGATCCCGACCTGAATGACGAGCTGAGCCGACGCTGGGTGAGCCTGCAGCATTCACTTGGCGTCGAAGAGCCGCTGTTTCGGCCGCCGGGTCTCTCGCCGAAGCCCTACGCCGTTCGGCCGCAGGGTTGTCCTTACGCCATCGCCGCGTACCTGCGCCTTTGGAACGCGCTCGCCCAGGGCCGCCACGCTCCTGGCTTCCACGCCACCGACAAGCCTGACCTGCCCTGGTCTCAGCTTGACGCGCGTCAGATCCCCCGCTTCCATATCGCGATCCGCTCGGGACCCGATCCAGCTTCGGACGACCTGCTTCGAGAGCTGGGCATCGGCGCGATGGAACGCGGCCTAGGCCCGCTTGATCAGCTCAACACCCTGTGGGGCAGCCGAGGCTATGGCCATGGCGGATACCACGGCGATCAGCTGATCGATTACCACTTCCACAAGAAGGTTCCGGTTCCCCGCCTCCAAGGTGGGCAAAGCTGGCGCCCCCGCGGTCACCCAGGACTCGTACTCTTCCACATCATCAAGGACCCTGACGGCGGTGAGGACCTGGTCGCGCTAGGACTCGGTCTTCCGCATGGCGGCCCCGACCATATCGCGGCGCTGCGTCGATGACCTCGACCGGCCATTTCCCACCATCCTTCGAGCAGCTTCGAGATCAGCTCGCGCTGCTTGTCGTGCCCGACGGCGAGGCGCGGCAGCTGATCTGGGTCATTCCGGAGCAGCTGGGTGCGGCCGCCGCGGCGGGCGGCGCGTACGAGATATTCATCCTGGGCGGCCCGCTGATCGCAGCCTCGCCGATCGTCGCGGGCAATCTGTTGCATGATCGCTGGGAGCCAAGTGGCGGCGGTCCGGCCTTCGAGGCGAGCCGCGTGCTTCTCGGCGCCGCTAATCACTTCGCGGCTGTGGCAGCCTTGATCGCGACCGAGTTGGCGAGGCTCGACCTGTCGAGCGACACAGAGGCTCAGCGTTCATTTGCCAGCGTCGAGCCTATCATCGAGCTGGCCATTCGCCGCGCGACGCTGTCGAACGAGGTAATGCTCGGCCTTATCGCTGAGCTGCACGTGCTGCGCGTCGTCTTGCTGGCAGCACCATCCGATACACGCGCGGCGGCGCTGCTGGCTTGGCGAGGCTGGGCTCCTGGACGCGACTTCGTCTTCGGTGGAAATGGCGTGGAGGTGAAGGCGACGGTCGGCGCGATGTCGCGGCACGCCTTCAGCGGCATTCATCAGCTTGAGGCGCAGGATCTAGGGGACGGCAAGAAGGAGACGCTGCATCTGCTCAGCATTGGACTTCAACCGGCTACAAGCGGTGGTCCAAGCCTTCCGGAACTGATCGACGACCTCCTGACCTTGCTGAGCGGCTGCGAGGACGGAGGAGGAGCCCACGCGCAGCTTCTGAAGATGATCGCCAGCTATGGCGGAGGGGACGCACCAAGATACGACCACTTAGCGATGCGTGGCTGGAGCGTGTATCAGCAGCGATATGGGATCACCTTTGCTCGGCTATATGACGTCGAGGATCAGGAAGTGCGCCTGCTCGACCGAGGTTTAGTCGAGCAAACCTTTGTCGTTCCCGAGAGCGTCAAATTTGAGGTTCTGCTGCCGTCGCAGCTCTCTGCCTTTAATCCAGCTGAGAATTGGCAGCAGGAGCTTGCGGCGATGGTCCGCGGATGAGCGAGGAGCGGGCGAACACACTCCTGCCGAAAAGCGGAGGCTGCTACGCGGATCCTTGTTCCGCCTGTTTCGGAATGAAACGATAGACGGTGCCGCGCGATATACCGAGCTGCCGTGCGATGTGTGCAGGCTTCATGCCATCCGCCGCGAGCTTGCGGACAGCGTCCGGGTCGATGCGCGCCTTCCCTCCCTTGTAGGCACCTCTCGCCTTCGCAGCCTCAATGCCTTCTGTCTGTCGTTCCCTGCGTAGGTTCGTCTCGAACTCCGCGAACACGCCAAGCATATCAAGGAATGCCTTGCCGGCCGCGGTGCCGGTATCGATCGGCTGCTCGGTAGCTTTCAGAGCAACCCCCCTGCCCTTCAACTCATAGACGATGTCCTGCAGATCCTTCATCGACCGGGCGAGCCGATCAATACGCGTGACGACCAAGGTGTCGCCGTTACGAAGGAAGTCGAGCAAGACCTTTAGCTCGGTGCGTGATCCGCGTTCGGTGCCAGACTTTTTCTCGGAACGGATCGTCTGACAACCCGCGGCGCGCAGCGCAGCTTCCTGGATGCCGAGGTCCTGTTCTGAGGTCGATACACGTGCGTAACCAAAAAGTGACATCAGGACCTCATCTGTTCGATCAGCTTCTAGACCCTATGCGCGGAGTGTTCAATCTCCCTGATCTCGACCCTGATCGAACGCAAAAGGTGTATCAAGCGACGTGCTCTGCCAGGGTATACCGTTAATGGACACCCATTCCATAAGGGCGAAGATGACAGCATATTCACCCGCGCTATGTTTCTGCGGTGTCGTTTCAATGCTAGGCATCTGGAAGGGTGCGGTGAAGGTAAAAAAAGACTGTTTCGGGGAATAGTGTGAACGAGAGCGGCGCACAGGAGATTCACCTAGATACGGCAGCAGCGGCCCTTGCCTTTCTTATGCGGCTTCTGGGCATTCCGGCCGAAGCGGCAGAACTTCTTCATCAAAGCGGCAAGCCATCCCTTGACGAAAACGACTTGATCCGCGCGAGCCGGCAGTTTCCGGTTAAAGCTCGGTTGATTACTTCCGACCATCAACGGCTAGCAACGACACCCACACCGGCGCTTGCTCGTTTGAAGACCGGTGCCTGGGTCATTCTTGGAGGGGTCAACGACCGCAAGGCATTAATCCAAGATCCACGACGTTCGCAGGCCGACGCGATGGACTTGGCCGAATTCCTCGCGCTCTGGGATCGACGGCTGCTTCTCGTATCAAGACGCGCAGGAGCCGGAGAGATCAATGCGCGCTTTGGCATTGGTTGGTTCGTTGCCGCCATGAGAAAATACCGACGTCCAATCACAGAGGTTATGATCGCGTCCTTTTTCGTGCAGCTGTTCGGGCTCCTGACACCACTTTTCTTTCAAGTGATAATCGACAAGGTTTTCGTCCATCGCGGGTTGTCCACTCTCGAAGTGCTCGCATTGGGCATGGGCGTTCTTTCGGTCTTTGAAGTGGTACTGACCGCAGTTCGCACGTGGCTCTTATCGCATACGTCGAATCGCATCGATGTCGAATTGGGTGCGCGCCTTTTTCGTCATCTTTTTGCCCTGCCGATGGCCTATTTTCAAGCAAGGCGCGTCGGTGACACCGTAGTTCGCGTTCGCGAACTGGACAACATCCGCCAGTTTTTGACCTCCCAAGCACTTACTCTCGTGCTGGATCTGCTATTTGCCATCCTCTTCTTGGGCGTACTCTTCATTTACAGCCGGCTTCTCACGCTCATCGTCGCCCTGGCGCTTCCTTGCTACGTGCTGTTGAGCTTGGGCCTCACCCCCGCCTTTCGCGAACGGTTGCAGGAGCGGTTCCGTCGGGGTTCGGAGAACCAGTCCTTCCTAGTCGAAGCTGTCTCAGGTGTCGAAACGCTGAAGGCCATGGCCATCGAGCCCGTGATGCAACGCCGCTGGGAGGAACAGCTCGCATCGTATTATTCCATCGCCGCATCACCATTGCTCAGCAGGCAGGCACGGCGATGGCTGGTTCGAGTGTTTTGGCGTAGATGCCGGCGCTCATTGTGCTGGTGCCGGCGGCTGACTGGTGGGCGGAGAAGCTGGCCATGGCCTGCGCCATGGCGGTGGTGTCGGCGCCGGCCGCGGGGCTGACCTGGGGGTAGAGGATCGCGATCTCCTGGAGGTCGCTGGCGCTGAGCGTGGTGTTGCCGGAGCCGAGCTCGGGGAACATGATCGAGTTGATCTTTGAGCTCTCGGCCATGCCCAGCGTATGGCCGATCTCGTGCAGGACGAGCTGCTCGAGCGTCGTGGTCGATCCGCTGTAACTATAGGCCCCTGTCGCATCGGCAACCAGCGCGTCCTCGCCCGGATCTTCCAGCCGGATGGTCGCGCCCTGGATGAGGCCGCCCCGCGTCGTGGTGTTCGTGTAACCCAGCGCGCCGCTGTCGGTGGGATCGAGATCCCCCCAGCCGACGGTGATGTCGGACTTCGCGCCGGCCGCGACCTCCTTGAAGGTGATCCCCGAGGCCGCCGCCCAGGTCTGGAAGGCCTGCGCCACGGCAGCCTGGTATTGCGTCTGAACAGCGCCGCTGATCGCGTCGGCGCCCGAGGTCGCGCTGTCGGCGAAGCTCCAGCTGATCGTCGTCCTGCCCCATCGGGCGGTGTTGATCGCCGACGGCTGCGCCATGCCCGGGGTGGTCGCGGCCGCGATCGCCTGCGACGCCTTGGACCAGGCAATCGACGCCGCGCTGACCGCCTTGGCATTGCCCTGGCTCTGGTCGAAGCTGCTCACCGTGTTGGTCCTATTCTGGCGCGAGGCGTCGTCGAAGCCCCACGAGCCGGAATAGCCGCTGCCGCCGCTGCCGCCGCTGCCGCCGCCCGTATCACCCGTGCCACTCCAGCCATCACCGCTACCAGAGCCGTAAACCCTGTCATCGTCGCCATAGGTCATGTCATCGCTGCCCTCATCGGTGACCGTGGCCCCATCGGCATAGATGCTATTATTGCTGCCATAATCGACGATGTAATCGCCGCTCTGACCGACGATGGTCTCGTCGTTGCCGTAGATATAGTCGGTCTGGTTGGCGCCCAAGGTGTACTGGTCGCCCGACCACGAGCCACTATAGATCGAATCGTTCGACCCATTGACGGTGATCGACTGGTTGCTGGAACCAGCGTTGACCTGGCCGTCGACGAGTGTCGCGAGGTTGCCGTTACCCTCGAATCCCGCGACCCCGCCTGTCACTCCCGCCGCATCTTGGACCGTGATGCCCGATCCCCACACCGTCGAATACGTGCTCGACGAGTCAAAGATCACCGTGCCGCCATTGATGAACACGTTATCGTTATTCGCGCCGCCGCCGCCGTTCGTGTCGAGCGTGACCGTATTGCCGTCAGATGCAGAGACAGTATTGCCGTTGCCAGAAACATTGTCCCCGGTCGAGCCTGACCCAATAGAGATCGAGTTAAAGTCGCCGTTCGTACTTACCGAGCCAGCACTGACAGCCATATTGACCGACGACCCAAAGACAGTCAAAGAAGACGAAGTGTCGGTAGCGCTGCAGGATGCGGCGAAGGAGCCGCTGGCGGTAAATGAACTTACTGGTCCGTTCGGGGTCGAGCAAAGAACTGTAACATTTTGGGCGGTACCCGATTCTGTGTCGACCTGGCTTCCATTGCCAAGGTCAAAGCTAACATTTGTATTGTTGCCACCGGCGTTGATGGTTACGCCTTCCCCAACACTAGCATTGACATTTGTAAGATTTGTAAAGTTAGCCGTGTCGCCACCCTGGGTAATATTCCCGTTACTATCGGTATGCACAGTTATGTTGACATTAATAGGGTTCAAACTCTCTTGCTGAACCGCTGTATTGAAGGCATTTGATCTAGTTGTCCCTCCGGCTGCCGCTCCAGCGGCTGTAGAGGAAAACCAGTTTTGAAGATTATCGTGCGCTGATTGATTTGAATTCCATGTAACCGTGCCGGCGCTATTAGAGACAGTCTGCCCACCTAGAAAATTATCTAGAGTCCCGTTTTGAACATTAGTACTGAACTGATTAGAGATGTCGTACAGTCGCTGAATAGCTGTTGGATCGGATAAAAGCTGCGATTTTATGGCATCCGATGCATTATCAACCTCACTTTGCACGTCATTCTGGATAAGGTTTTCCCAGGTGTTTTGTAGGTTAGCATTGACTTGTTGACCAGATTGAGTGCTAAGGGCGTTCTGTAATTGAGTGTCCAATGATTGAAGAGTCGAACTACTTAAATTGTTGACTTTCAATTCGTTGATTTGTTGCGAAGTAAAACCTAGCTGCGACAGCGCTGGTGCTGCCAAAGGGTTATTGGCAACATCGTATTGGTAAAGACCCCACGAGTAGGATCCTGAGCCGGCATCAGCAAAATTGGTTAAATTGTTCTCGTTGTTGCCATCTTCCGTGTGAAACACGGTATTACGAGCACTCGAGGTTTGATTATTTAGTGTGTCTTGGCTGAGGTCGACATTTGCGCTGTTAGGATCGGGCACTTTCATTCCTCCCAGGTTTGATCGCTTTTTTACGAGAGGGCCAATCGGCCCAAATCTTGTGAGCCTCTTCTTTATTTTTCTCGCCGTAAAGTCCTGGATCGGACGGAGACGTCACTCCTACGGTCGCCAGATCCCAGACCGCGATCGATCCTATCTTGGAATCCAGAGACCTAGAGCGCGGAAAGCGCTCCGTCGTTACGTCACAAATATACGGGGGTTCGGCGGTGCCAACTTGAATAGCGGATGGCTGTGGCTCCGATCTCTCATCGTCGAGGTATAATCGGATGAGCCCCACTGCAGAACCAGACACGATGACAGACGAAGACCCAGAGGAGCTTGGCCCAATCATCTGTCTGGATTGTAACAGTTCAAAATGACGATTGACTTTATCAGTCTTTACTTGAAGCGATAGTCGCTTACCCTGCCAATCTAGGCACAGCACGACTCTTCGAATTCCATCGCTTACGCACTCAAAGAGAGGTTCACGTGGTGCTGGACAAGCCTGACCAGGGACGGCCTTGCTATCACTTGCAGGATTTGCATAGCTAGAGGACGGACATAAAAGCAATATGATTACGGAAAGTAACAGCCCCTTTTGGGAAAGCCCAACCTTCATGCTCATGTTGCCTTGTCCAAGCGTCGACCTATTGACGCCATAAAATATCCCTACGCGCGGGAAACGATGCCTGCGACGTTGGGTTCCTGTTCAATTCAACCTTATCTAACTTTTCATTAATCCTTCATGCCGTACATGACGGCTCGATTAGCTTGGCTGATTGGGGCAATCCCCTTTGGCGTCCTACCGATTTCTAAGTCACTTTGAGCACGACTTCTCGGCCTTTGGGCAAAGAGCAGAGATGTTAAAAGTTGAGGTAGCGGAGAGAGGGCTCGGCCAGATCACGTCCTGTCATCCGAACAACTGACGCGCTTCTCGCTAACGAACAGCAAGGAGCTGCCACGGAAAGGCGCAGGCGAGTGGAAGAGCATCGTCGATTGGCGCGTTAAGCGATCGATCGAAATCCTCTTCGTGGAGTATCACGGGCATCGCCTTGGGATGTATCGCGCCGACGATGTGACCGGCGGGATCGCCGTCATACCCACACGTCAGGAACGCGTAGGACGCCCCCTCCCCCACCGGCCGCCAGACGCCGGCGAATGCGAAGATCGGTCGCGACGGCACTGCGAACCAATGCTTCGTTTTCTTGCCGGTCGCGGGGTCCGGCTCGACCGACCATTCCTGAAACTCCGTCACCGGGACCAGGCACCGGCGATCCGGCTTGCTGAGCGCGGTGCGCCAGAACGGACTCGTATAGTTCCGCACGTTGACCACTAGCGGCTTCACGCCTGGAGGTGGCGGGAACCCCCAGTTCATCACGCCGAGCTGGCGGGCGCCGTCGACCTCGCGGACGACATAACCGGGCTTCGACGGCGAGACATAATCCTTCTCGACCGTCAGCTCGCTCCGCCAGTCGTCGCTCGACTGGAAATAGGCGTTGAAGTCGGCGCGGCTGACCTTGATGTTATAGAGGTTGCACATCGGGCGATCCGATCACGAGCGGTAGCGCGATACAAGCCTCTTCCATTCGCGTTCGTCCGGATAGGGCGGCTGCGGCCCTTCGGGCCGGTCGCGGCCGACCTCGATCGTAGGCTCCGAACGATGACCGGTTTCCCGACAGGCCGAGCAGGCGAACCGGCGTGCCGCCCCCGACAGATCGTGGGGCCAGCCGCGTTGTTGGAACAGCCACCAGACCGGAATCGCATCGAGGACGCGCACCAAACGGCAGCGCTGACAGGTAAGCCGCAGGCTCCGGCGATGCAGCGCGCATTGCTCGATCGTCCGCAACGCGCGGCCGATGTGATCGCGATCGTCAACCTGCCCGATCGTCACGAGGCACCCCGTTTCGGGGGCGGCGCATCCTCGAAACGCCCCGCCAGTCGCAATTGACGGACAATGCCGTTGAACGCCGCGGTCGTTCCCTGGGCCCGGCCGATCTCGTTGTCCTGGCCCGCCGCATCCCAGAACAGCTCCAGCGGCCAGCGTTCGGGGCAATGGGCGAGCAGGCAGCGCAGCGCCAGGCGCACCTCGACGACATCGACCTTGACGCTATCGGCGCGGATCATCGCGCCGCGCAGGACGTGGAGAGACAGGCCGATGACGATCCGCTGGTGGCGAGGCAGGGCATCCGCCACCGATCAGCGGAAATCACGGGTCTTCACCCGAACGACGGCTTCGGGGTCCATACCCTCGGCGTGCGGCGGCCAATAACTATCGCGCGGTCGCCAGCCGGGATCGTCGC
>NZ_CAHJXA010000009.1 GCF_903644135.1 Sphingomonas bacterium
CGCGCGGCATGCGGCCGAAATCCCCGCCGCAGGCGGCATCGCCACCGCGCGCGGCCTTGCCCGGCTTTACGCGCCCCTGTCGCTGGACGGCTCGGTCGATGGCGTGCGGCTGATTGATGCACCCGCACTGGCCGCGATGGGCCGGATTCGCTCGGCATCCGATATCGATGTCACGCTGCGCGTGCCCACCACCTTCACGCTCGGCTTCTCGAACTGCTGGGGCGACCGGCGGTTGGGCGCGGGTGAGCACGTCATCATCGGCCGCGACGCCTTCGGCACGCCCGGCATGGGCGGCAGCATCGGTTTCGCGGACCGCCAGGCGCGCATGTCGTTCGGCTACGTCATGAACCAGCACGGCAGCGGCGTCGGCCTGAACGATCGCGGGCAGAGCCTGATCGATGCCGCCTATCGTTCGCTTGGTTTCTCATCGGCGGGGAACGAGCCCTGGACGCGATGAGCGTGGACGAGACGGATCGTCGCATCGATGCGGTCTGGACGGAGCTAATCGCCCCCGGCGCGGCCTATGAGGTGACGACGGTCGAAGTGCGTGGGCAGACGCTTCGCACCTTCGTACAGGCGCCACGGTCAATGACCGAGATCTGGATGGCTACGTCGGCCTTTGCCCAACGATCCTATCTCGTGTTCGGCGATGAGCGGATCACCTATGGCGAAGCGCATGAGGCGGTAGCGTCGGTTGCGTCATGGATGGCGCAGCATGGCGTGGTTCCTGGCGACCGCATCGCGATCGCGATGCGCAACTATCCAGAATGGATGCTGGCGTATTGGGCATGCCTGTCGGTTGGCGCGACCGCCGTCGGCATGAACGCTTGGTGGGTCAGCGAGGAACTCGCCTTCGCGCTCGACGACGCGGCGCCTAAGATCGTCGTCTGTGACGCCGAACGGCATGACCGTCTTGTCGACTGGTCGCGGCGGAACCCGGGGACGGCGATCGTCCTGGTGCGCGCCAACGCACGGCCCGCCACGACGCCATGGTCCGAGGTCGCAGCCTGTACGGCGATCATTCCCACGCACGATCCCGACCCGGACGACGATGCATGCATCTTCTACACATCCGGCACGACCGGTACGCCTAAGGGCGCACGCCTGACGCACCGCGGTTGCATCAACACGGTGCTCGGCATCGGCTTCGTGACGGACCTCACACGGCGCTCGGCGCTCGCTGATGGCGAGCTGATGGCCGAAGCGCCGGTGCCGATCGCGCTCGTCACCACGCCGCTCTTCCACGTCACCGCCAACAACAGTCTGGCGCATCCGGTAACGGCAGCCGGCGGGACGCTGGTGCTTATGCACCGGTGGGATGCGGGCGAAGCGCTGCGCCTGATCGAGACCGAGCGCGTGACGGTTATGTCGGGCGTGCCGACGATGACGCGCGAACTGCTCGCGCACCCTGACGCCCCACGCCGTGACCTGTCCAGCATCGTGACGCTAAGCGGCGGCGGCGCGCCGGTGCCGCCCGATCTCGTCGCGCGGGTCGCCGAGGACGCGGCGCCGATGCAGCCGAGTACCGGCTTCGGCATGACCGAGACCTGCGGGCTGGTGAGCGGGATTTCCGGTGACGCTTATCTGCGCCGGCCGACGAGCTGCGGCCGCCCGATCCCGACGTTCGAGGTCGAAATCCACGACGACGACGGGCGTGCCGTGCCGCCGGGAACTGTGGGCGAGTTGTGCGTCAAGGGCGCGGGCGTCATCAAGGGCTATCTGAACCGCGCCGACGCGACCGCCGAGACGATCGTCAACGGCTGGCTGCACACCGGCGACATCGCCTATGTCGACCCGCAGGGCTACATCTTCATCGTCGATCGCAAGAAGGACATGGTCCTGCGCGGCGGCGAGAACGTCTACTGCGCGGAGGTCGAGGCGGCGCTGTATCGCCATCCGGCGGTCGCCGAGGCCTGCGTGTTCGGCGTCCCCGACGAACGCCTGGGCGAAGCGGTGGCAGCGGCCGTCCTGCTTCAAGGCGCTGTGTCGATCGATGAACTGCAGGCGCACGCGGCGTCGTTGATCGCCGCGTTCAAGGTGCCGCGACACGTCTGGATCGTGGATGCGCCGTTGCCGCGCAATGCGAGCGGCAAGTTTCTACGCCGCGACCTTCGCGACGCACTGACGGAAGCAATGACCTCTTCAACCTTGCCGACACTGGAGAACATAACGTGAGCGAAGCCGATCGCGAGATGGAAATGAACGACCTGCGGATGTCCGAAGGCGCCCGGCCGCTGTTCGAGGCGGTCAAGCGGCATATAGCCGAGAACGTCGTGCCGATGACGGAAGAGTTCGTGCGGCTGGGCGCGGGCCGGGCCGACCGCTGGAGCTTCGCACCGGGACAGCTCGAACTGATGGAGATCGCGAAGGACAAGGCGCGCGCGGCCGGCTTGTGGAACTTCTTTCTTCCCGACGCGGAAACCGGCCAGGGCCTGAGCAATCTCGATTACGCCTATATCGCGGCCGAACTTGGCAAGGCACCGCTGGCATCGGAGACGCTGAACTGCTCGGCGCCCGATACCGGCAACATGGAAGTGCTCGAACGCGTCGGCACCCACGAGCAGAAGGAGCGCTGGCTGGAGCCGCTACTCCGCGGTGAAATCCGCTCCGCCTACGCAATGACCGAGCCCGACGTCGCGTCGTCGGATGCGAAGAACATCAGCACCACGGCGGTGCTGGACGGCGACGAATGGGTGATCAACGGCGAGAAGTTCTACATCTCAGGGTCAGGCGATCCGCGATGCAAACTGCTCATCACGATGGTTAAGACCAGTCCCGACGCACCGCCGCACCAACAGCAATCGCAGATCCTGGTGCCCAAGGACACGCCCGGCGTGACGATCGTCGGCCCGATGCACATCTTCGGCGAGGACCACGCACCGTTCGGGCACATGCGCATCCGCTTCGACAATGCACGCGTCCCGCGCGACAACATCCTGCTCGGCGAAGGGCGAGGGTTCGAAATTTCACAGCTGCGCCTTGGGCCGGGCCGCATTCACCATTGCATGCGTACCATCGGCAAGGCGGAGACGGCGCTGGACCTGATGGTCAAGCGCGGAACCTCGCGCGAGGCTTTCGGGCGGCAGCTCATCATGCTTGGCAAGAATCTCGAACTGGCGTCACGCGCGCGAATCGAGATCGAGGCGATGCGGCTCATGGTGCTGAAGGCGGCCAAGGCGATGGACGTGCTCGGCAATCGCGAGGCGCGCGTGTGGGTCAGCATGGTCAAGGCGATGGTGCCCGAACGCGCGTGCCAGATCATCGATCAGGCGATCCAGATCCATGGTGCGGCCGGCATGTCCAAGCTGACGCCGTTGGCCGATCTTTATACGGATGTTCGGCACTTGCGCTTTGCGGATGGCCCTGACGAGGTTCACCATATGGTGGTCGGCCGCGCGGAACTTGCTCGGCATTGAACGATCGTGTCGATGGGTGAACAGTCATGACCGTTCAGCGTACCCACCAGTTCCCGACGATCCTGAAGGCTATGCCTGCTGCGGGCACAGATATTCCCGAACGAGAGCGACGGCGTCGTCTTTCGGAGCGCCAATCGGCCGTGGAAGGCTGGAGACCATGTTCCACCTCGAAAAGACGCCGCCAGACCCTTCAGGTCTGCGCTGTCGAGCATCGTATTTGCCAGCAGCCGCTCGAGCCGGGCATTCTCCTTCTAAGCGCCCGCAGACGCTTCGCATCGGACATCTCCAGCCCGCCGAACTTGGCCTCCCATGCATATTAGTTCGCGCTCGACATCCCGTGCCGCCGGCACAGGTCCGTCACCTCGGCTAGCCTTGGCTTCCTTCAGGATGCCGGTGATCTGTTCTTCCGAAACTGCTTCCGCTTCATCTGTCCCTTCTTCGGGGTCGTACGACAGCTCCAGGGAAGGAAAAATAGGGGCATGTCACTACCCTCGATACATGTCGGGGTTCACACGTACCTGCTGTGCCAATCAACAGGCTCGGCTGCTGGTAGGATCATCGATGACAGCTCGAACAGCCATGCCCGCTCGTTGGCGATACGCTCCGGATCGCCTTCGATCCACCATGCCCGCCGTTCGGGCGACCAGCGATAGCTGCCGGCCTTGAGCGCGTCCTTGCACTCGAACGGCGCATGGTTCGCGTAAAGGCGCTCGGTCTGACGGCGGGCCGTGTCCACCAGATGTGCCGCGACCGACCGCCCGTCGCCCGTGGCGGAGGCGAGTAGGCATGTGGTCGCCCATACGTCGGCAGCCGCGCGGTGGGCATCGGGCAGGAAGAACCCCGCCTGCGTCAACAGGCCGGCGATACCTCGGCCACCGCTCCAGCCGAGCGCCGGCCAATCGACTTCTTTCATCGAGCATGCCCATGGCAGGTTCGCGAGCCTAGGGCTCAGACTCGTTCACAGCCAGAAGGCGATGGCGGTTGCGAGTGCCACGCCTGAGAGGAAGTTGGCGGCGAGCTTGTCGTAGCGGGTGGCGACGCGACGGAAGTCCTTGAGGCGGTAGAAGGCGTTTTCGACGAGGTGGCGAGCGCAGTAGCGCTTCTTGTCGTAGCGGACGGTGCGCTTGCGATTGCGGCGACCGGGGATGCCGGGAACGACCTTGGCATCGCGCAGGGAGCGCCGCAGGTGATCGGCATCATAGCCTTTGTCAGCGAGCAGGTAACGCATGCGCCCGGCGCGCTCGAGAAGCGCGGGCGCGGCCTTGATATCGCTGACGTTGCCGGCGGTCAGCATCAACGCGTAGGGACGGCCGATGACGTCGGTGAGCGCGTGGACCTTGGTCGTCCAGCCGCCGCGCGAGCGGCCGATCGCTTGTGCCGAGCGCCCCCTTTTGCGCCGAATGCCGCGCGCTGCGCCTTGACGTAGGTGCTGTCGGTCGCGGTGCTCGTGGTCACCGCGCCCGCACCGACCAGCGCGTCCAGGAGCTTGAGCCAGAAGCCCCGGTGCGACCACCGGTTGAAGCGGTTGTACACCGTGGTGGACGGGCCATAGTCCGCCGGGCAGTCACACCAGCGGCAGCCGACCTTCAGCACATGCAGAATGCCGGAGATCACCCGCCGGTCGTCCACTCGCCTGGCACCCGGCTGGTTCTTGGGAAGATGCGGCTCGATCGCCGCCCATGCCTCGTCCGACAACCAGAACAGCGCCATCCCGCACCTCCCATGATCCACGCTCACAGTGAATCAGGAAAGCCGCTCCGCCTCAACCCGGTAATTGGGTTTGGACCCTAGGAAAGCGACGGGTTACAAACGCACGGTCGAAGCGCGCATTATGCGCCACTATGACATCGACCCCACGGAGCGTCCGCATGACCTCGGCGTCGGGGATCCACTTGCCGATCAGCATGTCCGATGTGATGTGCGTCAGCCGCTCGATCTCGATCGGCAGATCCTCGGCGGGGTCTTCCAGCCACGATTGCGGCGGCGTCACATCGACCACGTCGCCGGCGTCGAGATCGATCGACAAGGTGCCGATCGCGAGCTCGATAATCTTGTGCCGCTCGGGATCGAGCCCGGTCGTTTCGCAATCGATGATGGCGAGCTTCATAACCCTGTCCGGGAAGGGCATCGAGCGGCACCAGATCTCTTCCGGCTGCGGCAGGCGACGCAGCACACGGTAATCGCCCAACTGTTCGAGCCGGCGGGCCAGCCGCTCACCGCGGCGGTTGGGATTGAGGTGGTAGAAGGACATGGGTTGTTCCTTGAATTGCAAACGCCCGCCGCTCTGAGGAGCGACGGGCGTCGGAGGCGTGGGTGAGTGGAGAGAATCAGGCGGCGAGCGCAAACCGCGTCCCGATGGTCCGGAACCAGTCATCCTCGGCGGTGCGGATCTGGTCGGCGTTGGCGAGCCATTGCCACTGGCGCGACCCGCACCGGCCGGTGGGACGCCAGAACCGCGCCGTGGCGAGCAGGTGGACGTGGGGCGGCCCGGGCGGGACGCCGTTCGCGCCCTTGGGCGCGTGGATCGCCCAGTCGACGATCATGCCTTTGTCGACCAGATGGCGGTAGGCGTACTGCTCGACGAGCCAGGTCCAGCGCGCCGGATCGGCCTCTGGCGGCAGGTCGGCAACGACATGCGTCGCCGTGATCGCGCGTGGTCCCTCGAGCGCTGCCGCGTCGTCGGCATCGCGCCACAGCGTGTCGCCGGAACGCAGCCGGGGCGGCAGCTTCTGCGGATGGCAGCGCCCGGCGGCCATGAGATCGCCGCGATGGAGATAGGCGTCCGGCACCTGCCCGAACCGGTCGCTGCCGCTGAGCCGGTTGATGTAGAGCCAGGAGGCGGTGGCGGTATAGTGCGTGGCATACGGCCCCTCGGTGGACCGGCTCTCGCGCCCCGCCGCGCAGACCGGTCGGGCGTTGAACGGGGGGCGCGGGCGCAGGATGGGGCGTCCGGCCTCGAGGGGACGAGGCGCGGTGGTGACGTCGGACATGGATGTTCCTTTCAGCTGTGATCGCGCGTCGCTGCTGCGACGCACGGAGCCGTCAGCGACGGATCAATGCTTTCTGCATTTTCCCATCACCTTCCGGCTCACTTCAGCCGCTCCCTTTCCCTGGTCCAGGGCATGGACGGCGCGTGCCGCGCTTTTCCATCGATGAGGCAAAAAAAGAGATGATCCGGCAAAGACTTTGCCGCCGCCGGATCATCTAGCCGGACCGCGACTGAGGTCCGGCGGTGGTCGGCGGGTCGCAAGGCCGGACGGACCGGCGGCGCGGGCGGCATAGGCCTGCACCGCGCCGGCGAGCAGCCGCGGCCAGACCGGATTTCCGGCTTCGCGGCTGGCGCGCACCGTCTCGGTCACGAGCGCGGCGACGCGGTCGTCATGCCGCCACGGATGAAGCAAGGCTGCGAGCATGGCCGGCTTGCCGGGCAGCGCCATCAGCCTGCCATCGGCAGCGATGTCGATCCGCCGGGGATGCTGCCCCGCCAGCATCAGTAGCATCAGCAGTTGCTCGGTCGGCTTGCCGGTCGCCGTGTCAAATGCGGCGATGCGGGCGCGGATGCCGTGGTCGTGGAACACGGGCGCCGGCCCCTGCCGCCATCCGCCAAAACCGTCGGGTATGCGGGGCAAGGCTTTTGCCCCGACCTGCTCGTTGCCGACGCGGGCCTTGCGATGCTCCGCGTCACGCGCGGCATGCGCGCGGTCGATCGTCCGCTGCATCTCGAACGCATCTCGCTCGAACCCCGGATCGTTCGCCCAGCGATCGATCCGGCGGAGTAGGTCCGCGGGCAAGTCACGCGGCCAGAACCGCGCGCCGGTCTTCGCGAACGCGAGCGGCCGCGCGGTTGCCTCGCGTGCCAGATCGGCAACGACACGTTGCTGCTCGTCGCGCATGGCGCGCAGCGCCTGCTGCACGCCTGGCGCCTGCAGCCAGTCCCATCCGACCCCGATCGCCTTCAATGCCGGATAGTCGGTCTCGACCTGCCCGTCGTCGCCGCCATAATCGGCGACATAGGGATCGAGTGCCGTGAGCCGGGCAACCCGCACGAGATCAGCATCGCCGAGCCGCTCGGCATCCACGCGCCAGCGCGAGGTGGCCTCGGCGGCAATCTGGTCGAGGCTGGGCACTGCATCGAGCATGTCCACCGCGCCCAGCGTCGGGAGGGTATCGAGCCGAGGATCGTCGGTCCCCGTGCCTTTCCGCCGCTTGCGGATGCGGGCCAACCGGGCGATCGCCAGGGCATCGAACAGCGGAGCCACGGGGTCGTCGCGTTGCAGTGTGGTGGTCGACACGATGGGTGCGAGACTTACGCGCGGGCGCACTGGCCGCGCGCCGGACAACGTCCGCCCGCCGATCGGGGCGACGGTCGGCACGAGCGGCAGCGCGGCCGGATGGACGCGACCGGCAGGCTCGTACGTAACGGCAGGCTTCGCCACAAATCTTGTCTCGAGCCGGTCGCCCGCGACAACGGGCAGCGTCACCGACAACCGCGTCGCCGGGCGCAGCGGTGTGACGGCCGGAGTGCGGATCGTGGCCGGTGTTGCCGCGGGCGACGTGGTAATCACGGTCGGCTCGACCGGCGCAACGGCGGCCGCAAGAGTCGGTCGTGAGGGTGCATAGGCGCGAGTCTGGACGTTTGCCCTGGCGGAGATCGCTGATGCCGGTGCCCTCAGCACGATGGTCGAGGCTGGGGCTCTGGCGCGCGTCAGGAGAGTGGCCACCTCTACCGGCGGTGCGGCACGGATGATCTTCGCCGGGACAACCGCATCCCCGTGCCGCTCGATCCGCTTCACCGCCGCATCGCGCACCTTGGTAAGGGCCGCGATCTTGTTGTCGGCGTCGCGGATCACGCGGCGGGCGGCATTGCGCGCAGCCTTGATCCGGTTGCGCTCGTGCGCCCGGACGTGGCCGCCGCGCGCAACGATGGCGGCGCGCGCCTCGCCGAGATGCTCGCCTGCTTCCAGATCGAGGCGACGGGCGCCGTAGCCGAGGCCGGTATAACGCCGGTTGCTCCGCGCCTCCTCGGCCGCGGCCGACATCGAATGCGCCCAGAGATGACGGAGCATCTGAACGCCGTCACGTCCGTCGAGTTCGCCGCACACCTCGTCGGCGACTTCCCAGGCATAGGGCTCGACCCGGCGCATCGGCCGCAGCGAGAAGGCGATGTGCGGGTGGAAGTTGCGCTGGTCGCCCTGCGCTGGCGGAGCATGGATTGCGGCGGAATAGGGCAGATCGAGGGGGTCGAGCACCGTCGTGCAGAAGTGCTTCAACGCGGCGATCATCTCTGCCTCGCTCATGTCGCTGTCGAATGGCGCGATGGCGAGCAGCTGGATCTTGGCGTTGGCGCGCGTGCTGGCGTCCTCCATCGCTTGCCAGGCCGCGCCGATTTCTACCCAGTCGTCGCCCATGTTGCTGATGATGACCGGCTCGCCGGTGGCGTCCAGCAGCACCGCCTCGTCGCGGACGATATATTCCCAGTTCTCGCGGGCAGCACCGCGGTGCTGCCCGGGCGACTTGCGGCCGAGATAGCTTTGCTGCCAGATCACGCCCTTCATGCCGAGCGCGTCGATCACCCAGGATGACGCGGGACGCGGGGAATCGGTCGCCCGCGCGGACGCCTTCATCGCAGTGCCGATGACTCGCTTGGTCACCGGCGACGTGCGGGTCTCCGGCCGCTTTGGCTCGGCTCGGACCTTGAACCGCGCGGCCCAGCGGATCGAGCCGCGATGAAGCTCTGCAAGCTCCCTCTGCACCGACCGCGCGGCGGCGCGATCCTCGAGCGCCATCTGCAGCTCGACCGCCTTCTCGTGACGCTTGATCCTGGCCTGCTTGCGCGCCTCGGACCGCACCTGGCGCATGACGATCCGGCAGGTCTCGGGCGTTGCAGGGATACAACTGCCGTCCGGCAGTACGAGAAAGAACTCGAGGGGGGGCGGGGGGTAGGACAGGGTCGGCGGAGCCACCCGAATTGACCGCAGGGCAATTCATTTAATGCGCCCCCCGCCCTTAACCTTGAATGCCCCTTCCCCTGCAGCTGCCTTGACCCTGATCGACGTGCCTGACCTGTATTGATGACCTGATACACCTAGCCCGGCGGCTCGGTCCGATCGATCGGGATGGTGGACGGACAGCGGGACCATGTCCGACCCATCGCCGATCGGCATGTGGGCGAGCCATGTCAGTCCGCGCACTGAGCGCTTGGTGGCGCTTCGCGCGCGCGAGGCTTCGATGCGGCGAAAAAACCGCTCCTTGGAGCCCCTTCCCCATCCCATAACATCGGGGTTGGGCATGGTGCCCAGCAGAACTGCTGGAACTCGCCCGTGATGATCGCCCGACCGAACCGCTCCTCGCACAGGTACGCGCCAATGCATCCAGGTGCGCCAACATGCGCGCGCGACCGACATGGCTGGCGCACATACGCCCATGGTCGGTGCGTCTCGAAGGAGACGCCCCGATGACCGATCGCACACCCCCCGCCAGCGACGAGGCACTCGTCGAGACCATCGACGGGATGATCGCCGATGCTGTTGCCGTCCACCGAACCGCGGTCGATACGATCGCGGCGCTCGATGCCGAGCAGGCCGCGCTCGGCCAGCATCCGCACTATCCCGCCTACATCGCGGGCGGCATGCTGTTCGAGCGCGGGTTCGGCGCGGGGCATATCTTCGCGGTGCTCGGCGCGCACACGCTCGACTGGCGCGAGGTGATCGCTCGGCTCGCCAATATGCCCGTCGATGACGCTGACGACGTCGCCGACCTCCTGCCCCGGCTGCGTACCCTGTGTGACGCGGACCCCATGCTCGAGGTTACTGGCGAAGCAATGGTGGACGAGCTCGACCTTCTCAAGCAGGGCCGCATCGATCCGTTCTGGCTGAAACGCCCGAAGTTCGGGCTCGGCCAGGCGGCGCTTGCGTTCGGGCTGGCACCGCATCACGGCAGCGGACATCGGGGGCTCCACGCCCTGCCGCTCGCGGTGCTGCGCCGCGGGTTCGAGAGCGCCGCGGTCAACCAGCGCGACCAGCGGTTCGGGTCGCTGCTGGTGCCGGTGATTGAGGCGGGCGGCGAACGGCTCGCGCGGATCGGCGCGGCAGCGTTCCACCGCGATGCCGAAGCACGGTATTGCGACGATTGTAATCGCTTCGTCGCGCATCAGCGTGCCAACCCTGATCGCCGCTGGCGCTGGAAGCCGCCGCTGTCGCGCCAGGGCCATCTCGCGGTCACGACCGCGCAGGCGCTGGAGGTGGGTTTGCCCGCCGCCTGCACGCGCGGCCATGCCGCCAACTGGCTTGGCAACCACGACGCGAACCTGCGCTTCACGAAGCGGGAGGCGTGACGATGGGCACCACCATCACCATCGACGGAATCCTCGTCACCGACGTCACGCCCTATCGCACGAAGCTCGTAAGCGTCCGCGAGAAGCTGGCCGCGATCTTTGCAGGGTTCGATCCGGCGCGGCCCGAATTGCTGCTCCCACGCGAGGCCGAGATCGTCGGCCTCGCCAACGATGCCGAACGCCTGCGCGAGATCGTCGAGCGCTGGGACAAGGTCGAAGCGCAGTGCGCCAACGTTCTCGGCGTTTGGGATTTGATCAAGGCGTTTACCGGAGACGGGGCGTGACGCCGGATCGCGCGCTGCACCGCGACCATCGCGAGGACATCGAGGCGCTGGCACACCGCGCGCGCATCGTGCTGCCCGACGTCATCCTGGCCGACGGCACCGCGTCGCCCGATCAGATCGCCATCGTGCCGCCCGACGTCGATCTCGCCAAGGCTTTCCTGCCGCATCGCGAAAGGCCCGGTCCGCCGGGCACCGGACCGGGCGCCGCGATCGTCGGTACACGCGAGCCGGATATCGGATCTTATCTGTCAGGATACGGCATCGCCGCGGTCGATGTGCGGCACCCGTACATCACCCGCCCGCAGAGCCGCGATGATATCCTGGCCTGGCTCTACGATATCACGGGCTTACGCTACGCACCCGCGGCGTTCTGGCGCGCCGTCGGATGGGAGATTGGCTGGGTGGCAAACTGGCTCGATCGGCTGCTGACCGGCGGCCCAATGGGCGAGCTGATCGTCGCCGAACGGCAGGCGGCGGCTGCCGTGAGAGCGGCATGGGAGGTGCACCAGGACGGATGCAGCTCCGAGCTCGGCGATACGGGCATCCTGCTCGCGGCCCGCGCCATCATCGATATGCTCACCGCATTCGATCGCGTGATCAATGACGCGCTCCACGACGCCGGTGCCGCGATCCCGACGATCGCCGACGCGCAGGCGGCGATCCTGCAACGTCTCCGCTCCTTCGTTGGAGCGATCGAAGATACGGCGACCGGCAGCTGCCTTCGCCCCGACAAGGTCGGCCGTGCGCTCGATCACGCCCGCGACATCGTGGCCAGTATCGGCCTGTTCACCGCCGTCGGCGAGGCCGTGGGCGAGCGTGTCCTGCGCATCACTGAAGGATTGCCCACCAAGGGACGACGGCCGCCGCCGATCACCACCACGTTCGCCACGGAACTGGGCCAGCTTTCCGACCGGCTGGAGGCGGTGATTGTCCGCACGCCCAATGTGGCGGCATCGGCCCGATGGTGCGCCGACGCCACAGGCGATCTGAGCCGGCTTCATCATCCCGACGCCCGACATCGCACCCTGATGCTGGGCGTGGTGCGAACCGACCTCGCCTACAAGCTCATCGTCACGCGGCGGCTGGATCGTGTGTTCAAAGCGCTTCCGTGGATGCTGGCGCCGTCCGGCGCGTTCCGGCTGACCTACGGCGGTCCGGTCGGCGCGGTCGCGACGGTGTTCGAGGTCGCCCGCCACCGCGAAATTGCGCTAGAGCAAAAAAGCCGTACCTTCGACGGTGTCGCCGGCCCGCGGCTCGACGCGAGCCGTGGCAAGCGCGAATATAGCCACCCGATCAAGGTCCGTCGCGCCCTGCGGCTCGGCACCCGCGCCGGGTTCTGGCTAGCGTCTAGCGCGCTGTCGCATCACATGGTCAAGGCGTTCGTTGCCGGCCAGCGGTTCGATGCGTCGCACCCGCTCCCCACATTGCAGGCACATGGCCTCGGCTGGCAGTTCGAGCAGTCTCTGCACGATCCGGCGACGATGAAGACCGTGACCGACACCGAACTCGCCAAGCCGATCTACACCTCGACCAGCTACCACCGCGACCTCGCCACCTATATGGGGCTCAGCACCGCCGACCTGCTGACGCTGCTTCTGCTTGATGCCTTCCCTGGAGAGTTCCGCGACCCCGGCTACAATGTATTCACGAAACGCGCCAATGCCCGGCGCCGGAAGCTCGGTCTTGGTACCGATCCGGTCTCAAACGATCAGGCCGGCGCCGTGAACCGTGAGCTGGTGCGCTCGATCCTCAAGTCGCTCGACACGCCGACCGATGGCATCGACGCCGACTGGCGGTCGTCGGCGTCGGTCGATGCGAACCCCGGCGATATTGAGCTTCGGCGGTTCGACCAGCGCCACACCGCGCACAATGGCGGCAGGGATAGCGATGGAAGCAAGGTCCGCGTCCGCGCAGCGGCGATCCGCAAGGCGCAGAACGATCCGGGCAAGCAGCTGCGACAGCTCGTCGATCGCGCGCGCAGCTGGAAGGCAGGTGGCTACAGCGATGATCGACCGCTGGCCGCAATCCTAGCGGGGCGACGCCGCCTGTCGGGGCTGACCCCGGTCGCGCAGACTGGTAGCCCCGTGATCTGGTTCCGGCCCGACATCGACGTCGAGGTTCACGACTGGATCGCCGATCAGACGCCCATGTGGCAGCCGATCGCACTCGGCAACGTCGTCCATGCCGGTCTCGTGGCGCGGGAAGTACAGGCGGTGGGCGGGGCGATGCCATTGCTGTTCGGGATGTCGATCCCGCTCGCACTGCGCCGCCGCATCCTGGTGCCGCTTTGGACGGGGTTCGCCGGCATCACCGCCGATCATGCCCATGTCCGCTGAAACGGCGATACGACCGACATGGCTGGCACACATCGTGGGCAGGCAGGGACGTGCGGGTCGAACATCGAGGACCACCCGCATGACCGAACAGCTGCCGCTCGCGCCCCGCAAGGGCACTACTCGCGTGATCCAGGTCGATCCGGCCTCGGTACGAATCTCGCCGCTCAACCCACGGGTCGATACGCCGCACGATGCCGACGGCATCGCCCGCCTCGCTGCCGAGCTCAAGGCGGTCGGCCAGATCAACGATGCGCATGGCGAGACCGCGAAGGACGGCGTCATCGAGCTGCTCGCCGGATCGCGCCGCTGCGCCGCCTGCGTGGTTGCCGGCATCCAGCTCCGCATCCGGGTCCATGCCGAGTTGCCCCGCGCCGAAGCGATCGCGATCGCCTATCGCGACGATCGCGAGGCGGTGACGCCCAGCTTCTGGGATCTCGCTGGTGGCTGGGCGACGCTGAACGGCAACGCCGCATTCAAGACCGATACCGATCTCGCGTTGGCGGTCGGCATCGACAAGTCGGTGCTCAGTCGCGGTCTCGCGTTCCGCAAGGCGCCCGACATCATTCTCGCTGCATTCGCCGATCGCCGTGCGATCAGCCTCAGCCAATGGATCGACCTCGCGCCGCTGATCGAGGACGCGGAGACCCGGGCCAAGCTGATCGAACGCGCCACGCTCATCGCAGATAAGGGCTACGCCGCGCCGCGCGTCGCCGCCGAGCTGAAGGCCGCCGCCGCCGGCAAGACCGAGATCAAGGCGGTCGAGGTGCGCAATCGCCACGACCGCGTGGTGGCCACCATCCAGCCCGACCACCGCGGCGGGTTCACGATCAAGGTCAAGCCGATGATCGAGGCGCATCCGAGCTTCCGCCTAGAATACGCTCGGCTCGTCAACGAGCGGTTCGTCGAGCTGATCAAGATTTGGTTCGACCGCGACGCCTGAACGGTCCTGTAAAATAGGAAGAATAAGCATGGCATCCACGGAACAGGCTCCCGTATGGTTCGGGCCAGTCAGCCGGCTGATGGGCGAAGACGACAGCCGCGTGCTCGCCCAGTTGCCGAAGGGCATCTACCCCGATCCCGAACCCGCCTGCGCCACCTGCCCAGGCAAGGACTGGTACGTGACCGCGAAGGAAGTGCGCTGCTACTGCACCCCGCGCGGCGTCGTTTCCTGGGTCTCGAACGAAGCGCCCGTCATGGCCTGCGACACTCGTGAGCGGCTGATCGACGATGCTGAGGCCCGGGCGCGCATCGCCAAGACCGGTTGAGTTCGGTACTCACGATTGCGCTGCCTGAAGCATGCAGTGGCTACCCGCCGCGACGCACATCCAAACGGAGCTGCTGCGGGAATGGTGGAAAGCTACCCTCCTCGATGCGGATCAGCATGCGTTTGCTGTCGATGTCGTCGGCCTTGAGGTGCGCAACCTCGGACACACGCAATCCGGCGCCGTACGCGACGCCCAGCGCGGCGCGGTACTTGATGCCCGGCGCCGCCTCGAGCAGCCGCGCCACCTCCTCGACGCTGAGCACGTCGGGCAGCTTGCGGGGGCGAGGCGCCAGGACCAGCTTGCGCGACAAATCGGGCCGGTCGAGCGTCACGCCGAACAGGAACCGAAGCGCCGATACCGTGGCGCCGATGACGGACTCCCCGACACCGTGCTCGCGCTGGTAGAGCTGGAAGCGCCGCACGTCCTCGGCGGTCGCGGTCTCCGGCGAGCGTCGCAGGAAAGCCGCGAAGGCGCGAACGTGGCGAACATAGTCGTGCTGGGTACGCGACCGCATCGAGCGCATCGCCATGTCGTCGAGCATGCGCTGACGCAGCGGGGTAACGGGTGTTTCGGTCGGTAGAGTCGCCATGATGAAGTTCCTCTCGTTAAAGGAACTTCATCGTCTGCCGCGGCTGCCGCAGGACCAAACCTCAGCGCAAGGGCGTTACCTCACCGCCACCACCAATGCCGCGCAGCGGCTTCGTGCTGTGGGTCACAATGATTTAGCCGAACACGGAAACAACGGCGCGGTCGCCTACAACTCAGCTTGACAGAATTGACATACAGTCGTATACTTGCGGCGCGTCGGGAGGTCGTCGACCCCTTGCTTAGGGACCGGCCGAGCCGACAACACAGGCGAGAATACCTGACTCGCTGCGCGCTTTGCTGTCGTCGACGCAGCCAGCATGCCGTCCCGTCACGGGTAGGCAGTGGGTCCGGTAACGGATCGGGGCAGGCTGTCAGGTGCCACGGTCTCTTCAGCAATCCTACAGAGGAGGTTCGCATGGCTAACCGTGTACAGTACGCAGGACATAACGCCGCGCAAAATGTGGACGCTAAGACCACGTCGACGACTGACGCTACAGTGTTTACAAAAGCCGGGAACCCGAAGCGTCCCGGGGTGCAGAAGCCGCGATCTGATACGAGTGCAAGGGATGCCAAGCGGCAGGCACCGGAGCAGGAGAAAGCCGACCGCCGCCTTGCGGCCGAAATCGAGCAGAAAGAGAGCGACGATCGTTTTACCTCGCGAAAGTTACTTCGGGCAATCATATTCAGTTTTGGCAGGATCAGCTTCGATCCATGCTGGCACGCAGCTAGCGAGGTTCGTCCAGACAAGTATCTCGACGTTCGCCAAGGGCATAACGGTCTCAGGAATAGGTGGTACGGGCCGCTGGCATTCGTAAATCCGCCTTGGTCCAAACAGGATAAATGGCTCAAGCGCGCGCATAGTGAATGGCGGGCTGGCAACGTGAAGACGGTCGTGTGCCTGGTGCCGGCGGCTACCGGTGCTGCGTTCTTCCACAATACTCTGGCTCGGGATGCCAACATATTTCTGATCGACGGTCGCCCTTCATTCTCCAAGATCGATGGTTCGTCCCAATCAACCATGCATAACACCATGGTCGTCGTGTTCGGCGCTACCGATCAGCAAAGAGCTCGCTTCGCCGAACTCGTCAAAGGCGCGTGGTGGCTGCCCGAGCACTGTCCGCAATCTCCGTCGAGGAAGATCGCGTCAGCTTACCGCGCAAGTTTGCATATTTCAGCACTAGCTGCTGCTCCGCTACGTATCCCGCTAGCGGGGCGGTCGCGAAAATCTTCTGCGGTCCGGTTGTCATGCAGGTCTGACCTTGGTGCTGCAACGCTGCTGCGGCGTGTTGCGGCTACAGCATCGACCTGTAACACTGATGTCAAGGTCTTCAGCAGTCGACCTGGCGAGAGCGGCAGCGCCCGGGACTGGCCCTAGGGCGATGAGCGACATCGGTACTATTGGTGTTCCGGCGATCGCTGCGCCAACGTCATTGACGAGGGATCGCAAACCTCGACGTGACCAGAAATTACTCCATACGCTTTAAAACAGCGCGCGCGGAGGGCGTGTCCAAGGCCGCCTCCATGTCTTCGATCGTCGAGGGTACCGCCTCTCTCGAGGCGGCACTGATGGCGTGTTGCAGGTGAGCAGCGGCGGCGCTTTCGTCCAACGCATCGAGCAGTGCCAACGCCATCTTCATCATTGACAGTGCCGTGTCGACTCTTGCCATCACCCATCCCCTCGACAGCCGGCGACACGCCCGCAGGGCGTGCCGTCGCTTCGGAACCGGGTGTTGGAAACCTAGAGCAAGCTAGGCGCGAACGCCTTTAGCCGGGTGGCCTGGACATACGCGTCCGCCACCCGGTCGATCGAACCGGCTCTTGCTCTTCGAGGTTTCCACGCCCCGCTATGTCTCCATAGTGCGGGCATTCTATCGCTTATCGATGTCGGCAGACAAGCAGAAGTAGGAGCTGCAACCCGACGCTGTCCGGCCCACTCTTCCGGCACTCGGCTGATCTGTCTTAGCGCCGCTCCGAAAAGCGCAGACCGTCCAACTCGTTCGCCAGTTCCTGCTCAGTGGCCGTCGTCGCCTCTACGAAACCCTCGATCAGCGCCGGCATGAAGCCGGTGGCATCGAGGATCAGCCCCGTGCCTTGATATTCCTGCACGGCGTCCGCCAGTGTCGACGCGCTGACCGCGGTCATGCCGCCGAGCGCGCCGGCGTAGCGCTCGTCATGTTTGCCTTGTCGTCCCAGCTCCGCCAGCGCGCTTGCCTCGATGAGGATTCCAGTTGCGTCTCCAAGCGGTCGGCGCGCGAGGTAGCTTTCCGGGATCGCCGCGCGCGCGCCGGCCAGAAGGATCGGGGCAAATGTCGCCCATCGTTCGATGACATGACGGGAGGCAAGCGACGGCACCATGAACGCCGCCATCAGTCGGATGGCGGTCGCGAGCGCCGCCAATTCGACGACTCCGTAATCGAGCCTCCCCGCACTTCGAGCCGCATCACGTGCAGGTACGCCGAGCCGCTGCAGTTGGCGGATGCGCGCTTCGAACGCGGTCTTCGCTGATGGATCGACCGCGCAAGCCGTCATCAAGACCGGGATCGCTTGCGCGTATCGAAGGGCGAGCCGGGCGCGAGGGGTCACGGTCATTTGTTACCGAGTGCCAGTCCCGGTCAGAACAGCAAGGAGAACCATTGACATAATACAAACACGATCGTACACGGGCCACGTCATGCAGATCGCTATGCCTTCAGAAGGACGGGCCCACGCATTCCACCTTAGCGTAGGTGGGAACAACGAGCGTACCGTTGATCTGCTCACCCAGCCTTTGGCCAGCCGTGCGGCACCGACCTCGATCTGGAGCCGCCGCTTCGAGACGATCGAGGATTGCGAGGCGCTGACCATTGCCATCGCGAAGGGCAAGCTCGATCCCGTCTTCCTCGGCCGCCTCACCATGGTGTTCGGCAGCGCCTCGCTCGATGAACTGACCGATCGACTGATCACCGAAGCGTCCTTGAAACGTGCAGAGCAACTTGAGGAAGTGGCGAGACGCGCTCGCGACTACCTCAACGTCAACCTCTATCGGCGCGAAGGCAAGCACGGCCGTCACCTGCTCGAACTGCAGCGTATGAGCAGCGACACGGCGGAGTGGTCGGTCTCTTACGATCGTGCGATCGAGCGCGACCGGCTGTGCGACTGGCTGCGCTGGCAGAAGGAGCGGTTCCTAGGCTTCCTCAATCACGCGGCCGAGCACGGCAATGAAGCGCTCGCGCGCATACTCCTCGATGAAATGTTCGTGACCGAGCGCCGCGTGAAGAAGGAAGGGCGCGGTGCCGGCGGAACGCGTCCGCTGCGGATGTGGCGGGGCGATTGATGGCGACCCTCGCTCCCTTTCAACCGGCGACGCCGGCGATGATCGTCGGGTACGGCACGGACGACGAGCAGCTGCCGCTGGAACTCGGCGAGCCGTTCGCGCTGCTCGGCGGTGACCGGCTCGGTCCCGACGGCATCCCGTTCCTCGTCATGCACGAGCATCAGCCCGAGTTCCTTGCATGGGTACGCGAGCGCTGTGCGGCGATGCTCGCTGCCGAGCGGCCGTGGTTCGGCGGCGGCAAGCTCGTCCTCGGCAGCGGAGGCGGGGCGGGCCGCACGCATGCCGCACGCTGGCTGGCGCGAGTCGTCGGTGTGCCGCACTCCGTGCTCAACCTGACCGACCCGGTCGTCGCCGCCAACATCGCCGCCTCTGGCGACATCGGCGAGGCGATGGGTGCTTCGCCGATCACCATTGCGATGGCAGCGGCTCGCTGCGCCAACCCGTTCGTCTCGGTTATCGGCGCCGACCGCGTCGGCGACGACGTCCTCGCGGGACTCGTCGCGATGATGGACCCGGAGCGGGGGCGCCGCTGGCGCGAGGACCGGCTCGGCGTCGATGTCGATCTCGGCGAGGTGGTCTGGTTCCTGCAGCGCGACGTCAGGCGCGGAATCCCGTCCTGGGTCGCTCCCGAAGCGGACGCGGTCGCGCTCCGACCCGTCCCGTCCGGCCGCGATCACGTTCTGGCTCTGTCGATCTGCTGCGAGGCGATGGGCGATCTCGGTATCGATCCTCGCGGCGGCATCGTCTCGTGGTCGCAGGTCCGCGAACGGTTGCCGCGCTACGGCCATAACTCCGCCAGGCATATCTACGCCGGCATGGTCAATGCGCTGCGCGGGTGCGTGATGTCGAATAATCCTTCCGCTGATTACGAGCCATTCTAGCCGAGGAGAACGATCATGCTGACGACCATCACCCCCGCCGCTGCGCCCACCGTCCCTGCGCTGCTTCCTCACGTCCCGCCGCGCCGTCGCGCGCTGTATCTGGTCGGCGAAGCCGAACGCTCGACGCCCCGCCCTGTCGCGACCGCGGATCGGACGACGATCTCGGTCAACGGCCGCTGGATCGCTTTGCGTGGCCGTACGGCCACCTATGCGCAGCTGCTGCGCATCGCCTACCCGGATCGCGAGGGGCAAAATCCCGGTGCCGCGACCGTGTCTTTCCGCCACTCGGTCGACACCGGACTGAACGGGTTGCTGATGCCGGGCGACGTCGTCCCACTCGCCGATGGCCTGCTGGTAAACGTCAATGCCACCTTCGCCAGCTGAGCTCGGCAGCACCATGACCGACGTTCGAGACAGTGGACCCTTCGTCTACCCCGACACCGCCTCGACCCGCGCAGGGATCGAGGCGGTGTCAGCGCGGCTGGCAGGGGGCGCGATCGCAATCATCGGCCTTGGCGGCACGGGCTCGGTCGTGCTCGACCTCATCAGCAAGACGCCCGCAGACCGGATCCTGCTGATCGACGGCGACCGCGCCGAGCAGCATAACGCGTTCCGCTGGCCGGGCGCGATGGCGATCGAGGACATCGACGCCGGCTTGTCCAAGGTCGAGTATTTCGCGCGCACCTACGGCCGCATGCACGCCGGCATCGAACCACATGCGGTGCACCTCGACGCCGATACGATTGGTCTTCTCGACGAAGCCGACTTCGTGTTCGTCTGCGTCGATAGTGTCGCCGCGCGCGCGTTCATCATCCCCACGCTGGAGGCACGCGAACTGCCCTATATCGATTGCGGCCTCGGGCTCAGCTTGGTCGACGACCGGCTGATCGGGCTGGTGCGGGTCACCACCAGCACGCCGGCGATGCGCGACCATGTTCATGCCAAAGGCCGTATCCCGATGACCGGCGACGCCGATGACGAGCTGTACCGCAGCAACATCCAGGTCGCCGATCTCAACATGCTTGCCGCCACGTTGGCCGTGATCCAGTACAAGCAGCTGCGCGGCTTCTACCTCGATACCGAAGCCGAATATCACACGATCTATTCGACCGACGGCAACACGATCATCAACGACGACCGCCCGTAGCGGCGAGACGATGGCGTACTTCTTCGACCAGCCCATCCAGCCGACGGCGTTCGCCCGCCGTCGCGCGCCACGGGCTTGCGGGATCGGCGTCTGCGGGCAGCACGCTCCAGGCAGCGGCGGGGATCGGCTCGAGCGGAACTTGGCGGCTCTCGACCTCGAACACCAGCGAAGTGCCCTCGCTCGAGACCGCCGCCATCTTGAGGTCGGCGCTTGCGAAGAACGAATGGCTGACGACGTCTGCGAGCGGGCGCAACGCATTCTGGCCTTCGACTTGTCGAAGAGCCAACATCACCGTCTCCGGAAACTTGTGGCGCTCGATACGAACACGGGCGCGTTGCCCAAGGATCGCGATGCATCGCGGGTGGTCGGACAGCTCGAGCCGCTCGGCGGTCGCGATACCGCCCCGCACCCGAATCCTGGCTCCGCCCTGGCCGAGCTCGCGACGGGCACGTCGGTCAAGGTAGCCTGCGACCGGCGCGACAGCGGCTTCGTCGGTCAGCGTGAGCGCCTTGCGCAAGGCTTTGCCCGCCCCCGCCCAGACGAGCCACTTCGAAAGGACGTCCGAGCCGCTCACCAGCCACAGCGGCAGCGGTTGCGACGTCATTCCTGCAGCGTCGATCATATGTCGCACCCGCGCGGTGGATATAGCTGCTTCGACCAGAGATGCGAGCTGCTCGAAAGCGAGACTTGCCGTGGATATCGTGGCGTCGAACTCGATACGCGCTCCGGCGATGGTGGTACCAAAGCGTTGCCCGTTCCCGTCGATAGACCAGGACTTTGGATCGATCATCGCCACCATCTGATCGACCAGGTCTCGCATCGTCGCTTCGCTAGCCTCCACCCTCTGCTCTGCACCGGCCCATGGCATATAAGCGATGCTCTCGTAATGAATACGTCTGAGCTCGACGGCAGCGATGATGGGGCCGCGACCGCTCAGCGACTGACATGGCTGCCGCACATCGATCTCGGCGAAATGCCGTTGCATGGCATCGCCGCCCAACCACTCCACCGCCGATGTTGCCGCCCAACGTGCACATCGCGTCGTCGATTGCTTGCCGTCCTCGTTCGACGTCGCGTCGGACGAGTCGCAGTGGCTGCTCACTATCCTCGGTGCCGAGGATCCACCACTACGGCGTCCATGACATCCGCAACGGTGTGAAGCGGCCTGAGGATGAGTGGCAGAAGGTCGCTGTGCCGTCGATCATCCTCGAAGCGGAGTGGCTGGAGGTGCAAGCCGGTATCGTCCGCAACGCGAGGCAGGTCACGCCGCCGAGCTTTGTATCCGGCCCGACGATGCTTGCGGGCATCGCGAAGTGCGGGCACCCCGAATGCGGCCACGCCCTGACCATCGCGACGGGCAAAGGCGGTCGCTACCGCTACTACCGCTGCTCGCGACGGCTTCGCCGCGGCGAGACGGCATGTTCGGGCATCAGCATGCGCGATCACGCGCTCGAGACGATCGTGATCGACGCGCTTGCCGATCGCCTTTTGCGGCCCGAGCGCCTTCGCGTGCTGCTTGCCGGCCTGCTCGATGAGAGTTCGGCCGCCGTGCGCGAACGTCAGGCGCATCTCAAAGCGCTTCGAACCGAACGCACGCGGGTCGAACGCGCGATCCAGAACATGTTCGACTTCATCGAGCAGGGGATCGTCAGCCCGCGCGACGCCGATTTCACGGCACGCCTCGCCAACCAACGCTCCCGGCGCGCGGACCTCGAACAGGAGATCGTTCTGGTCGAGCGTCAGCTTTCGACGGCTGATCGACGAATTACGCCCGAAGCGATCGATCGGCTCGGAGAAGTCGTGCTTGCGAAACTGCGCTCGGACAACAGCAACGTCCGCCAAGGCTATGCGCGACGCTTCATCGAAAAGATTGTGGTTACGCCGACCACCATCACCATAACCGGACCGATCAAGCCGCTCGAACTCGCCGCTAACGACGATCCCGAGCAAAAGGCACCTGCGGTGCCCTCTCTTGATCGGGAGTGGTGCCGCTTGCAGGACTCGAACCTGCGACCCCCGCATTACGAATGCGATGCTCTACCAGCTGAGCTAAAGCGGCGCGCGTCCGGCGTACCGGATCAACGCCACGGCGCGTATCAGGTCGCCTGGTCGCTGACAACCCGCCGGGGTGAGCCGCAGGTTTACGCGGCCTTTACCATGGCCGACCTAGACCGCTGCGCGAACGGTGCCTGTTGCGCCGAACGGGACCCGAGTGCCGATGGATACCGCAAGCCGCCTCGACCGCCACCATCATCATGACGACGCCAGCGACGGCGGCGGTGACGAGCAGCCGTTCGCGCTCGGCGGCGACGAGCGGCGGATGCATGTGCGCGCCTATAATCACTGGGTGTCGCTGCTGAAGGGGCGCTCGTGCCCGCCGATCGACGAGCTCGACCCCGGCAGCATCGCCGATTTCGGCTCCAACAGCGTGCTGCTCGACTTCTCCCGGGGGCTAGACGATCCCGGCATCGCCTTTCTCGGCCGGTCGCTGCGCGAGGAGTGCGAGCTGGCCAGCGACATCGACCGGATCGCCGACGTGCCGCCGCGCTCGCTGCTGTCGCGGCTGACCGACCATTACCTCCAGATCATCGCCAATCGCGCACCGATCGGCTTCGAGGCGGAGTTCGTCGGCAGCCGCGGCCGCACCACCATGTATCGCGGCATCCTGATGCCGTTTTCGTCCGATGGCGAGGCGATCGACTATATCTACGGCGTCATCAACTGGAAGGAGATGGTCGACGCCGCCACCCAGGCGAGCCTCGCCGCCGAGCTGGACGCCGCCGTGCGTGCCGCGCCGCCGGCCAGCGATGCCGCGGTCTGGGCC